>CAYXQK010000047.1:0-6700 GCA_964467445.1 uncultured Syntrophaceae bacterium | reverse complement strand
ATTCACTCCCTTTATCATGAACGTACTGATGCGCATATTTGGCGGACATTTAAATTTGGAGTAATAACAAAATGAAAACATCATATAAAGCCGCGCTTCTATCCGCATTCGTCTTTCCCGGCGTTGGCCAGCTCTATAATTTTAACCACAGATCCCTATCATAACGCTGTTTTCTACGTTATTGCTTGTTTTTGGATATTTGCTATCATAGATGCCTATAGAATCGGAAGGCAGCGAGAACTTAATGAATCTTCTATTTAGAAATCCTGTTCTCAGGGGACTGATCTTGCCGGTCGCCTTGCTGATCTTCCTTCTTGCCTGCTCCTCGCCAAAATCGCCCCCTGCCAAACGTCCCGTTCCGGTCACCGTGGCCGCAGCTGTCCAGAAGACCATCCCCATTCAGATCGAGGCGATCGGCGCTGTCGAGCCCTATCAGACCATCTCCGTAAAAACCCAGATCACGGGGCAGATTACCCAGGTCTATTTCAAAGAGGGGCAGGACGTAAAAAAAGGGGACCCTCTGTTCACGCTGGACTGCCGCACCTATGAGGAGATGTTGAAGCAGGCGGAGGCTAATCTGATCAGGGACACGGCCCACATGCAAAATGCCCGGCAAGAGTTGAGTCGTTACGCCTTCCTGGTGGAAAAAGGCTACGTGGCAAAGCAGCAGTACGACCAGATCAAAACAAACTGGGCCGCCCTGGAAGCGACGGTGAACGCCGATAAGGCCCTCGTGGAAACCAACCGCGTCCAGCTTCAGTACTGCTCCGTTCATTCCCCCATTGACGGCCGGACGGGATCGTTGAAAGTAAACCGGGGAAACATCGTCAAGCTCAACGACGTGGAAGTAGTCGTAATCAATCAGATACAGCCCATCTATGTTACCTTCACCGTTCCCGAAAAGGATCTGGCGAGAATCAAGACCTACCAGACACGGCGGCAACTCACCGCCGATGCCATCATCCCCGGGGACGGACGTCCCGAAAAAGGGGAACTCACCTTCGTCGATAATGCGGTCAACAGGGCAACAGGCATGATCACCCTGAAGGGAACCTTTGCGAACCGGGAAAAGCGGCTCTGGCCGGGCCAGTTTGTCAATGTCGTGCTGACACTGGACATGGAACCGAACGTCATCATGGTTCCCTCGCAGGCTGTGGAGACGGGCCAGACGGGCCAATATGTCTTCGTCGTCAAGTCCGACGATACAGTGGACATGAGGCCCGTGGTGACGGGGGCCACGATCCGGGGTGAAATGGCCATTCTCAAGGGTGTGCAGGCAGGAGAAAAGGTGGTGACGGACGGGCAGTTGCGGCTGATTCCCGGATCCATGGTCAGCATTAAAGAGACACCCTGAAATGGCGACGGAGCAATAGCATGAATATTTCGAGGATCTTCATCCTCCGTCCCATTATGACTACGCTGGTCATGGTCTCGATCCTCATTGTGGGCCTTGCCGCCTATCGAGCCCTGCCCGTAAGCGAGCTGCCAACGGTGGATTTTCCCACGATCCGCGTTTCGGCGAATCTTGCCGGTGCGAGCCCGGAAACGATGGCTTCCGCTGTGGCCACGGTTCTCGAACGGGAGTTTTCAACAATATCCGGTATCGACTCCATGACGTCCATAAGCTCCATGGGCGTCACCCAGGTTACCATCCAATTCAATCTGAACCGGGACATTGACGCCGCGGCCCAGGACGTCCAGACGGCCATCGCGGCGGCGACCCGCCACCTGCCCCAAAACATGACGGCGGCCCCGGCCTATCGGAAGGTGAATCCGGCAGAGTCGCCCATTCTCTATCTGGCCATGAGTTCGCCCACCCTGCCCCTCTCCAAGGTTGATGAATATGCCGACACGCATTTGGCGCAGCGCATCTCCATGCTAAGCGGCGTAGCCGAGGTCCAGGTTTATGGATCTCAGAAGTACGCCGTCCGCGTCCGCGTCGATCCGAAGGCGCTGGTCAGCCGCTCCATCGGCATCGATGAGGTCGTCGCGGCCATACAGTCGGGAAATGTCAATCTGCCTACGGGCAACCTCTCGGGGGCTCACCGTGCCTTTACCATCCAGGCCTCGGGACAGCTGACGGATGCGGCAGCCTACCGGCCGCTCATCGTGGCTTACCGGAACAATGCGCCCGTGCGGCTCGGCGAAGTGGCCACCGTTATGGACGGTGTTGAAGATGACAAGGTGGCTTCCTGGCTCAACAACGACCGGGCCATTGTTCTGGCAGTTCAGCGCCAGCCGGGCACGAACACCGTCGAGGTGGTCCGGACCATCAAGGATCTTCTCCCTCAATATCGGGCTGAAATTCCGGCATCCGTAAATCTGGATATCCTTTATGACCGGTCCATATCGATTAAGGAATCCGTCCGCGATGTGCAGATTACGTTTCTGATCGCCCTGGTCCTGGTCGTCCTCGTCATCTTTCTCTTTCTGCGCAACCTCTCGGCAACTGTCATCCCTAGTCTCGCCCTGCCCATTTCCATCGTCGGCACCTTTGCGGCGATGCATTTGGCCGGATACAACCTCGACAATCTTTCCCTGATGGCCCTGACCCTGAGCGTGGGGTTTGTCGTCGACGATGCCATTGTCATGCTGGAGAATATCGTGCGGCACATGGAAAAGGGTGAAAGTCCTCTGGAAGCCTCCCTCAAGGGCTCGGCGGAGATCAGCTTCACGATCCTCTCCATGACCATTTCCCTGGTTGCTGTTTTCATCCCGGTGTTATTCATGGGCGGAATTGTCGGCCGCTTGCTCCACGAATTTGCCGTCACCATTTCCGTCGCCGTCCTCATTTCCGGATTCGTATCCCTCAGCCTGACGCCGATGCTCTGCAGCAGGTTTCTCCGGCCCGCCGGGAAACAGCAGCACAGTCGCCTCTATCAGATGTCCGAGCGGTTTTTTGAAGGCATGCTCCGCCTTTATGACGTTACTTTGAAATGGGCCTTGAGGCGACGGCTCACAACGCTTATCCTCTCGTTTGTTTTTTTAGTCGTCGCCGCCGTCCTCTACGCCGTCATCTCCAAGGGATTCCTGCCGAGCGAAGACACGGGGCAGATCTCCGGTTTCACCGAAGCGGCACAGGGCATATCCTTTGAATCCATGGTGGAGCACCAGAAAAAAGTCGTCCAAATCATCGAGAAGGATCCGAATATCGAGAAGGTAATGTCGCGCGTCGGGTCGGGGGGTGGTTCGTCCATGAACACGGGACGTTTGACGATCCGCCTGAAGCCTCGCCAGGAAAGGCGCCAGAGCGCCGATGAGATCATCCAGAAGCTCCGGCCACAGTTGGCCGCGATTCCCGGAGTCCAGGTCTATCTGCAGAACCCGCCGCCCATCCGGATTGGCGGCTATCAGACGAAAAGCCAGTACCAGTATACCCTTCAGAGTCCGGACATGAATGAACTTTATAAATACGCCCCCCTTCTGGAAGCAAAGCTGAAAGACATGCCGGGATTACAGGATGTGGCCAGCGACCTTCAGATCAAGAGCCCTCAGGTTTCCATCAACATCAACAGAGACAAGGCCTCGGTCCTCGGGCTCAGCGTTGGTCAGATCGAGGCCGCCCTGGAAAGCGCCTACTCCGCCGGCCAGATATCAACGATTTATGCACCCAACAACCAGTACCGCGTCATCATCGAACTCGATCCGCAGTACCAGGCGGATCCCTCGGCTCTTTCGCTTCTCTATGTCCGCTCCTCTTCCGGGAGCCTGGTCCCCCTGAATACGGTAGCAACCATGGACTGGACAGTCGGGCCGCTCACGGTCAACCATCTGGGCCAACTTCCCGCAGTGACCCTATCCTTCAACCTGGCCCCCGGGGCATCCCTGGGCGACGCCGTGGATACGGTGGAAAAAACGGCCCAAACCGTCCTGCCGGCGACGATAACCTGTACCCTCCAGGGAACCGCCCAGGCATTCGCATCCTCCATGGTCGGGCTGGGGATGCTGATCCTGGCTGCAATCCTCGTGATTTATATCGTCCTGGGCATCCTTTATGAGAGCTTCATCCATCCTTTGACCATTCTATCGGGCTTGCCCTCGGCCGGTCTCGGCGCCCTGCTGACCCTCCTCATCTTCCGGATCGACCTCAACCTCTACGCCTTGGTGGGCATCATCATGCTCATAGGCATTGTCAAGAAAAACGCGATCATGATGATCGATTTTGCCTTGGATGCGGAAAGGAAGGAAGGGAAGAAGCCGGAAGAAGCGATTTACCAGGGCGCCCTGACGCGCTTTCGCCCCATTATGATGACAACCATGTCGGCCCTGATGGCCACGTTGCCCATCTCCCTCGGCTTGGGCGCAGGCGGAGAATCCCGTCAGCCCCTGGGCCTGGCCGTGGTTGGGGGGCTCATTTTTTCCCAGATCGTGACGCTCTACATTACCCCGGTGATCTATACGTACCTGGATTCGATGCAAGTCAGTTTGCGCCGAAATTACCGCCGCATACGGCCTGCCCGCACGTCATAGCTATTTGCCCCGAGTTTCATCAAACCACGACTTCAGATCCCGGGCCGTCACCGAGGTGGCAAATTAAAAAAAAGGGAGTGAAAGTCGTTTTATCGCTTCCCCTCCCTGTTTTTTTATAATACCAATGACTTTTTTTACTGGATCAGCTTCAAAAGCGGATTGGCGTAAAGGACGACCAGCGCAATAACCAGTGCATAGATCGCCACGGATTCGATCATCGCCAGACCGACCATCATCGTGAGCATGATTTTTCCCTGCGCGTCAGGATTTCTGCCAACGGCGGTGGTCGCACCACCCAATCCCTGTCCCATACCCATGCCCGCACCAATCGCACCGAAACCTACGGCCAAGCCGGCAGCAATAACGCTGGAGGCCAGGACGATTGCTTTGGTATAGTCGATTGAACCTGTGGCAGGCTCAGCCGCCATAGCAAGCGACGCAAACAACATCACGAAAAGGATACCGATGACTGTCGACACAAACACCTTTGCGGATTTTACCATAACTGTTATTACCTTCCTTTCTTGAGTTTTTGTGGCTTTGATTAAACACAATCTGCTGCAAAGATTCGATTCCTGCCGTTCCCACCCCCCTTCCAGAAACGTTAAAAACAGGCGCTGAAAAACGGGTTTGTGACAATATGCTTTCCGATACCAGCGCCGCATCCCGAGCGAGACGATCATGAAAATAATTGAAGCCTTCTATATTGTAAAGAAATGAATTGTCAAGAGATAATTTGATGGCTCGATCGGGGCATTAATTCTTTGGCAAAGCCACGGCGATATATGTTATAGAAACCGCAAAAATTTATGATGATTTGATGATGCTGACGGACGAAGAACGAATAATTGGCAGGCTCATTCAACGGGATATCGCCATGATCAGGCGTCCCTATCGGGAGATTGCCGCTCAGACCGGCATGACGGAACAGGAAGTTCTGAACGGGATCAGACAGATGAGGGAGCGGGGCCTGATCAGGAAATTCGGCGCCGTCGTGCGCCACCGGGAGGCGGGTTTTACCGGAAACGCCATGGTCGTCTGGGCCGTTCCGCAAGATCGCTGTGAACAGGTGGGGCAGGTGCTGTCGTCTTTTCCGGAAATCACCCACTGCTATGAAAGATCACCGGCATTGGAAGGAAAATACAATCTTTTCAGCATGATTCACCTGCATCATCCGGACATCGAAGAAAAGATTGAAGCGATCTCCGCAGCGACGGGGATACAGGATTATCTGATCCTCACGAGTGAAGAGGAGTTCAAAAAGAGCAGCATGGAATACTTTGCATGAGCTCATTATCCCGGACGCTTTTTGAAAAGGCGAAAAAAATCATTCCCGGGGGCGTCAACAGCCCTGTTCGGGCCTTCGGCTCAGTGCAGGCAACACCGATCTTTATCCGCGAGGCGCATGGTTCCCGCATTGTGGATGCAGACGGCAGGGAATATGTGGATTATGTCATGTCCTGGGGACCCATGATCCTTGGTCACAGCCATCCGGTCGTGACCGAGGCGATCCGACAGGCCGCCGGCAGGGGGACCAGTTATGGGGCGCCGACGGAACTGGAGGTGGAAATGGCGGAAATCATCATCGAAGCCATTCCTTCCCTGCAAATGATCCGCATGGTCAGTTCCGGCACGGAAGCCGTCATGAGCGCCATCCGCCTGGCCCGCGGTTATACGGGAAAAAATAAAATCATCAAATTCGCGGGCTGTTATCACGGACATGCCGATTCGCTGCTCGTCAAGGCCGGCTCCGGTGTCGCGACATTGGGCATCCCGGGAAGTCCCGGTATTCCGGCGGCGCTCGCAGAACTAACGATCACGCTGCCCTTCAACAATATCGAAGCCATGGAATCGGCGGTTGAACAGCACGGGGATGACCTGGCCTGCGTGATCGTCGAACCCGTTGCGGGAAACATGGGGGTGGTTCTGCCGAAACCTGGATTTCTGGAAAAAATACGGGATATCACTCAGGAGCAGGGTATCCTGCTGATTTTCGATGAAGTCATCACGGGTTTCCGGCTGGCCTACGGCGGTTATCAGAATCTCATCCATGTCGAACCGGACCTCACGTGCCTGGGAAAAATCATCGGCGGAGGCCTCCCTGTCGGCGCCTTCGGCGGCAGCAGGGAGATCATGGAAAAACTGGCCCCCTCCGGCCCGGTTTACCAGGCCGGCACGCTTTCGGGCAATCCCATCGCCATGACCGCCGGCTTGACCACGCTGCAGATCC
>CAYXQK010000046.1:0-4151 GCA_964467445.1 uncultured Syntrophaceae bacterium | reverse complement strand
GGGCGCGGCTGCGGGCAGAGGCGCGGGAGATAAGCAGCACCAGACAGACCGCCAGCTATGATATCCGGGTGAGCGACCAGGAGGGGCGTCTCATTGCCTTCTGCCAGGCGCTTGCCTTCCGCACCGGAAAGCCGCTGCCGTTTGTCTGAAGTAGGAGCGCATGAACCCGAAAGGCTGCGGTGCAGACGCGACTGAGCCGAGTGTCTTTCTGGAAAAAATGAAAAAATACAACATGAAATAAAAAGTCCCTGAAAAGCAGGGATTGTGTTTTGATACCGTATTCTTCGAAGCGTTGTTCTCACCGCATTGATTGTAACCAGCCCTTAATTTCATTTCTTGTCGGTACCCCGCCCACTGCTTTTACCTCCCCGTTGATAACCAGGGCCGGAGTTACGGCCACGCCGTATTTATAGAATTCTGAAACATTTCGTTCATGGCGAACATCGGCGGCGATGTTCAGCTCTGCCAGAGCATTAATAACTTCTTTGTGCAGCTGATCGCAGTTGGGACAGCCGGTGCCTAAAATTCTGATGGTAAGCATACATAACTCCTGAAATACAATGTCAAATTTCAAAGCCCAAAATTCAAATGAAATACAAATTCCAAAGTTCATTTTAGTTTCATAGATAATGCAGTGGTCAAAGGTTCATATGATCAAGTGAAATTTTAAAGACTCGGCCCCTTGAACCCTCGAATCCTAGAACCCTTATTTATTATGGACACTGAATAACTCCCTGTGCCCACAGGCATCCGCCGCAGGTCGGGAAGTTATTGCCGAAGCAGTCTTCTTCGTTTGCTAATGAAAGGTCACAGCCACCGCATAATGAACATGGCGAAAAGTCAAAATCCTGTACGCGCGTTCGCAGCTCAACATAATCAGGTGCGATCCATAAGTTAGATAACGCATCATTATTGATGTTACCAATGACATGTTTTCGCGTGAAACGCGCGCGGTCATGAAGATAGCTCGGATGAGAATGCATAAGCGCTAAGCACGGGCTGAGACTTCCATCCCAGGCGATTGCCGCTGCCCCCTTTTCGATAAACGGACAAGAATTGCTTATGTTAACAGTCTCCTCCCTGGAGTGATTCCCAAGACGGAAACTCTTGATGACTCGATAGAGTGCTTCTCGAGTATCGTCATTCATATCTATTTTTGAAATGTTGAGATACGGCGAAAATGGTGATGGTACATCGGTGGATTCACCCATAACAATTTCATACAACAGCTCTTTTACCAACTCTGCAGTGTAGGGAAGAACATTCGTTACAATGTAACGGTCGGCTTTAAGCTGCGTTCCTATCCGTAATACTTCAGGCAGGTCATCAATGTTTCGTTTCATGGCAACAAAGATAATCCCAAGGTGAAACTGTGGATACTCATAGGCCCAGCTGCTGTATCGCATGCGGCTTAAGTTTTGAATCACTTCCGGCAACAGGGCGCCCAGCCGAACATCTGCATAGCTTTCAGGTGTTGCACCGTCAAGAGATAGCCATAATACATCTATACCTGCTGCCATAAGGTCGCGGGAGAGCTTTTCGTGCAGTAGCGTCCCATTGGTAATCAATTCTACCGGGGCACCGATAGACTTTACCTCGGCTACCATAGCTGCAATATCCGGGTGATGCAAGGGCTCGCCAAAACCGCCGAATATGACTGTTGGCAGGGGAGACATATCTTTAAGGCTATTGATTATTTTCTCGAAAGTGAGGCTGTCCATCTGCCCCAGCGGTTCATCCCAGGTATTGCGGATACAGGTGCGGCAGGAAAGATTGCACTGATTGGTCGGTTCTATGTAAAGCTTTTTTAGGCGCGTAACAGGCTGGCGGATACGTAATTCATTTCCTCTCTCACTCACCGGCAGCGTATCGCCGGGTTTTAATCCATAGCGCTTTACTAATTCCGGGGGAAGCACCAGGCGGCCATGCTTATCTATCTTTGCTCGTAATTCAGCTTTGAGTTTCATGACAACTCGGTAAATGGTGTAACGTGGAAGGTGAAAAGTATATCGTTTACAGTATCTGAATATGAAAAATATGAATTAATACGTAATATAGTCCTATCAGGATGAATATCACGCCGGTTACTTTTCTGGTCCAGTATTCCATGACCGTAACCTTCTGGAATATGCCGCTTATATTTTTCACCCCGAACGCGATTACCACGGCAAAAATGAGCACGGGCAGGCCGGTGCCGATGCCGTAAACAGACGGAAACAGAAGCGGGGCGTTGTTATTGAGGGATAAGGGAATCAGGCTGCCGAAGAACAGCGCGGCAGAAGACGGGCAGAAGGACAGGGCAAAAAGGATGCCCAGGGGAAAAGCGCCCAGGATGCCCATTTTGTTCAGGCGGCCAGTTATTTTTCCGGAAAATGAAAAACCTGAAAACGATAACTTGAACAGCCCGAGAAGGAATAAGCCGGTCACGATAAGCACCGGCCCCAGAAGCTGGTTCATGTATTTTTGCAGAAAGCGGGCGGTTTCGGGTATGGAGAGAAGCGATGAGGTGATAAGCATTCCCAGCACCGCGTATCCCACGACTCTGCCCAGGGTATAGAGAAACCCTGAGGCAAAAACAGCGCCAGTCCGGTCTATCTTTTTCATGATGAAGGAGACAGCGGCGATATTTGAAGCAAGCGGGCAGGGGTTCACCGAGGTGAGGATGCCCAGCCACAGTGCGGAAACAATCGGTATTGAGGAGCTATCCATCACATGCTCTTTAAATAGGTATCTATTTCCGTTTTGACATACTTATGAAAGGCATCCCGGTCCTTAATATAATCCCAGACTTTGGTGAGGCTGGTCCACCGGACCTGTTTGCCGTTTTTAAACTCTGCGATAATCAACGTCCGGGTGTAGAGCTGATAGTCCTTAACGAAGTGCGCGTTTTCAGGAAGGTCGATGTTAAGGACGCTGAATGCAAGCTTTCCTGATTTAAGCTGTCCGGGAAAATACTTTTCAATGGCTTCTTTTGAATACTGCTCGATGGTCATGCAGTTGTAGCAGCGATAGTCGCCGTGGAAGTAGTAGGCAATCACGGTGCTGCCGTCTTTTTTCTGTGAATCCGCAGGCGCCGCTTTGGCTGCCGAAGGATCAGCGCCGTGCAGGAAGCAGAGCAAGGAAATTACAAAAACAATACGCGTCAGTTTTAATCTTCTCATCATTTCACCTCTATCCTTACCGGTTTTACGATTTGCTGTTTTACTTCGTCTTTGATCTTATCCACTGCTTTTTTGTCCATAGTACCTGAATAAGGTCCCTTTTCATAACCCAGAGCTGTAATCATGACATAATCAGTAAGGTTAAGCCCTGCATGCTCCATAGTCTTTTTCGTGCAGGCTACAGAGCATCCATCAATACCTATCAGCCGCTTGCCAGCCTGCGCTGATGCAATCATTCCTGATACGTGACCGCCGATGCCCGCAAGGCAGAGCATTTTGCCGACCCCTTCCTGCTGCAGGTCAACCGCAGCCTGGTTGGCGACCTGGCCGACATTTGAAGAACCAGAGCAGGTAAAAATTAAAATTTCTGATGGTGAACAGCATTCTTCTGCCATGGGCAACCTCCTTTTTTATTTTAACTGATAATTTTCTTTATTTCATCTACGCTCAAAACTTTTCCCGCTGATTTCACTTCTCCGTCAACTGCCAGCGCCGGGGTGAACATTACTCCGGCATTCATGATCAGCTGGATATCTTCGACTTTTACAACGTCAGCGCTGATTCCAAGATTTTTTACCGCCTCCTGTGCATTCTCAAAAAGCTTTTTGCACTTCGGGCAGCCGGTTCCCAGAATTTCGATCTTCATTTTCAATCCTCTCCTCTCTGTAAATACTGCTTAATAGCTGTCTTAATATATTCCTTATCTGGAACATAGCCCATAACAATAACTTTATCGTCAAGCAACAGCACCGGCGTCATAAGCCAGCCCTCAAAACCTGCGCGGTCTTTACACGGCATCATCAGATTATCGAGCTCCGGTGACCATCCTTCAGCAGCAATGTCCCAGATTTTACTCCACTCAATTTTCATCTGTGCCCATTCGGCAATGTCGTGCGCTGTGCCGACTCTGCCGTACTTTTTTGCCTCATCAGAATCATACGCTATTTTCTTTATCTCTGCTTTCGCGCCCAATTCGCTAACTGCTTCAAC
>CAYXQK010000045.1:0-12468 GCA_964467445.1 uncultured Syntrophaceae bacterium | reverse complement strand
GGCGACGATATAGGGCTGGGAGATGGTCTGCCCGTAGCCGATGGGCAGAGGCTGGTCTTCATAGGCGCTGCCGGCCAGGTGAGGCGGGACAAAAAGGTGCCGGGGCACGGCGCGCATCGCCTGCAGCGTGGCCTTGTCCCTGATTCCGCGTTCCGCGATCTGCGTCCGGACCATGGCTTCCCGGCTGGTTTGGTAGGCGTCATCGGCCAGTGCGGACGGGGTAAAAAGAAGGATGAAAATACAGATAAGCGACCATCTTTTGTTCATAGCGGCCTTCTCCTGTGCCATACGCATCAAAGCGACGCTTATCGATCCTTAGAACGACGCCAGCAGCTCAAGGATGGCATCCCGGTGGTTCTTCTTTTGATTGAGCATGATGACAAACGATCGCAACCCGCCGGCGGTTTTTATGTAACCGGCATAGTTATAGACGCCGGTCAGCGTTCCGGATTTGACCGGGTGTCCGTTTTTGGGGGTCAGCAGACCGGCCTGGGATTTGAATCGTTCGAGAATGGAGATCATGACATTGCCGGTAACAAGATTACCGCGCGAGATGCCGGACCCTTCGACCATGATCAGTTCATTGGCGTCCGTGTTGAGGCGGGTGCGGATATAGTGTTCAAACAGCCGCCTGCTTTTCTGCAGGGTGGCCCCGGTGTCGCTGTCTGACGCCTGGGCTACCGCCAGAAAGAGCTGGTTGGCAATGAAATTGTTTGAATATTGAAGCAAGCCACGCAGCACGTCGTCAAGGGCGCGTGAATTGCGGTGCAGATAGCGCTGCTGCCAGGACGCATCGATGGTCACTTCGCCGATAAAATCATGGGTGATCAGGATGCCCTGTTCCCTGAAAATGGCTGAGAATATCTCCCCCGCATACCGGTTGCAATCGGCTTTGCGCGCCGAGAGATTGATCCGCTCTGTCTTTCCCCGGGAGATTCCGGCGGCCTTTGCGATCACAAGCGGTGTAAGGGGCGTCTCCGCTTCTGCGGAAACAACGTTTCCGGACGCTTCTTTTTTAACATGGATCGTGTTGAAATTGACCACCAGGGCGCCATTGATGGCATCGTAGGGATTGCTGGTTTTCGAGAGGCCCGGAATCGAAAGATCGTCGGTAAAATACGAGTGATCGAGCATGATCCGATTGATCTGCGTTACGCCGCTGTTTTTGAGGTTCCGGGCGATGATCCTGATTTCATCGGAAACCAGAAAAGGATCGCCGAAGCCCTTGATGGCCAGGTCGCCCTGCGTGTTTGTATAAAACCCGGTGGAAAATCGAAACGTTTCTCCGAGGAGATCCCGTGCAATCATCGCGGTGAGAATCTTGATGATCGAGGCCGGAACAAAGACCTTGTCGGCGTTGATCGAAACGAGCCGTCCTCCGGTTTCACTCGTCAGAACAACCGATCCGTTATGGAGCAGGCTCCTGATTTTTTTCAGAGACGCTTTTTCGGTTGCCTGCAACGGGGAGGCGATCATAACGAGCGTCAACAGCGTGATCAGGCCGGCAAGGCGTTGCTTTGGCTTCATAGGGAGGATATACGATCCATAAAAAGATTGCCAAGCGGTGTTGGTTTTCCGAGGGCCTTCTTGAGGTACTCCAGCATCAGTTCTTCCACCATCTGTTCTTTCGATGTCTTGGCCGTGGAGAAGGGTTCACCCGCTTTTGCTGCGCTGATTTTACCGGTCTGAAGGGCCGAAGACAGCCGTGCCTGCTGCAACAGATTATATTTGTTTGTTAAATCCATTGCCGGCATATTCAAAAGCCCCTGGTAGGCAGCGATCATCTGATTCGGATCAGGCAGGCGCGGCGACTCCATAATCATCCTTTTATTGCGGGCAAAGCGTTTCAGGCCTTTGATAATATGGTCCGGCTGGACAAAATTGATACCTGACCAGCCGGCCCTGATCCATTGAAAAACGCCGGTCCTCACCCTGGCGGGCGCCGCGCTGGATTCCACATAAACATTGACGGAAAAATAATCGTAGATGTAAGATTTGACCCAGCCGAGGCCGGCTTTTGCGGAGCCGGGTTCCCCCGAGTAGTAGTAGTTCCAGTCGCTGTCATCGCCCAGAATTAACCCTTTTTCCCCGACATTGGATTTGTCGATCTGTTTCGATACGGAGACCAGGACCTGACGTCCCTTGTAATTGAGCCAGATCAGCGTCCGCTTGAGATCGTACTCGTAATAGACGCCGGTCGTGAGGTCGGGGGTGTTCGAATCATGCTGCAATCCGTGCAGGATCACGGGAGCTCCGGCCGGGGGGATGGGTTTCCAACCGCCAAGCAGTTTCTGGGCTTTGCCCTGAGAATCACGCCAGAGAGAATATCGCAACGAAGACGGTCTCGTGACAACCGATGGGATGAGTGCGTTATAGGAATAATCCATGAATCGACGAAAGTTGCTCTTTGTGTCGAATTCCTGATAGGCCCCTGGACATCCCTGAGATTCCGGCAGGGCATACTCCTTGTCTTGCTTCGGGCTCAGGACGTGATCCACCAGGATGCTAACATCGCGTTCATCGAGGCCTCCTTTGGGATCATTGCAAAATTGCACCAGACGCAATACCGCATCATTGAGCGATTTGTGAGGTTCTGTAGAAGAGAGGGCACAGACGGTTAATCCTGGTGTGATCAACAGCAAAGCAAGAACCAAGGACACCCATATACAGCGGAGATAAGCCAGTTGTTTCATTTTTATAAAATGTAACTCCTCTTTTTCGATCATGCATTGTTTTTTGGCGGTGACATACAAGAAGACACTCTCGCTTGTCAATCTTCAAACGAGCAAATGTATTCCAGAATCCCTTCAGTGACGGAAATTTCAAAGAAGGACTTGCCGGGCACCATAAAAAATGCACCGGCTGAATAGGACTCCCATTGATCTTCACCCGCTCGGCGGATCCGGCAGTGCCCCACTGTGATTTCCATCCTTTCGGGATCATCTGTGTTGAATTTGAAAGATCCCGGATAGATTAATCCCACGGTTTTTTTCCTGCCGTCCTTGAATAAAACCGTATGACTGACCACCTTGCCGTCAAAATAGACATTGGCTTTGCAGATCACACTGACATCATCAAATCGTTGTGGTACATTCATTGGCCCTGACCTCCTGCGTCATTCGTTCTTCAAGCCTATCATGATTTACAAAAAAATACTCATTGTTCCTGATGCATCCGTTTCGTCACCATGGCCTCATTGCTGACATGCGACGCAGTACCAGGTCCCCCGTCCGCTGATAGCCATCCGTCGTACCGTCTCCCCGCAGCGCAAACAGGGAAGCCCCTGGCGGCCGTACACCGCCAGGTGAAGCTGGTATTCCCCTTTTTCTCCGTAGAGATCGCGCCAGTCGGAGATCGAGGTCCCCCGGCAGTCTGTCGCTTTCCGCAGGATATCCCGGCCGGCCCGGGCGACCTTCCGCCATTCCGCCGGCGACAGGCTGCCGGCGCTGCGCGCGGGGCCGATGGCCGCTGCATGGAGCATTTCACAGGCATAGATATTTCCGATACCGGCAACGACGGCCTGATTCAGCAGGAAGGATTTGGCGGGCGCCTTCCTGCCCTGCGCGGCTTTACGCAGTTTCGAGGCATCGATCGCTTTCAGGGGATCGGGGATTGCCGCCGTCCGGTTTTTGTGATCGTCCAGGGCCAGGGTGGCAAAGCGCCGCGGATCGATG
This sequence comes from uncultured Syntrophaceae bacterium, assembly GCA_964467445.1. GTDB lineage: Bacteria > Desulfobacterota > Syntrophia > Syntrophales > Fen-1087 > JAPLJM01. The sequence goes on along the minus strand of CAYXQK010000045.1, from coordinate 8,794 downwards.
CAGACAAGCCTTCCCTTGGGAAACCGGATCATGAAACGGCTGTGCGCGGGCAACCCGTCCGCATGTCCATGCCATAACAACCGACCGGACATGCGCAGATGCAGGTGCAGGGTCAGGCCTTGATCGAGACGGATCAAGATAAATTTGCCCTGCCTCTCCACGGCGCAGACGCGCAGCCCGGCCACGTTTTCAAGATGGCCGAGCTTTTTGTCCAGAACGACGAGTTCCTCAACGACGGCGCCCACGATCGTCTGTTTTAACTGACGGCAAAGGGTTTCTACCTCCGGAAGTTCCGGCATCTGCTTTTTAATCCTCGCTATTTTTTGATTGGATTGTAGACGAGGCATCCTCTCTGTCAAGAAAAAAAACAGAAAAAAACAGGCCGGACTTTTTGCTCTTTTTTTACAGGAAAAGTAGGATGGTTCTTCGTTCTAAATTGGTTCCAAAAAACGTAAATTTTTTTTGGCCGATAATTTTAAATAAATGTGAAATAAATGTGAAATAAATGTTGACAGGAAGGAATAATATATGTAATGCGGAAAAAACTGAAGTCATGAGAATCGATGGGAAATTAGAATCTCGTGATCAAAGGGTCATCAGCCTTTTTTTGAGCTGTTTCGGAGAAAGGGGTTTGAAAGGTAACAATGTCATGAGCGGCGCGTTTTGCTCTCATCGTTTTCAATAAAAAAGAGGAGGCTGACTTCATGGAAACAGAACCCCTTTTCAACGAGGAGGATGAACCTCCAGGCAACTTGACAGGGCTTCTCGATTTCAAAAGTCACAAAAGACAGACATACGACCTTTTTTCAGCATCACTTCCGCAGTCTCCCCAGCCTGTGGTCAGGGCGGTTATTTCCCGCGTTTCCCCCCGTTATCAGGATAGCTTACGATCCCAGGCCTTCAGAGGGCGTTTCTATCCGGAAATCACCGATGAACAGTGGCACGATTGGCAATGGCAGCTCCGCAACCGGATCCGCGATGTCCAGGCCCTGGATCGAATTCTCAGGCTTTCCGAAAACGAGCGCCATGCGATGCTGGGACATGCCGGATCTCTGCCGGTTGCCATCACGCCCTATTATGCGAGCCTCCTGGATGATGAAGACGCCGGGCATCCCCTGCGCCGCTGCGTCGTTCCATCCATCGATGAATGTTTTCGCGGCGAAGGCGAGGCGGATGATCCTCTGGCCGAAGAAATGGACAGTCCCGTTCCGGGCATCATTCACCGCTATCCGGACCGGGTCCTCTTCCTGGTGACGGATTTCTGTTCCACCTATTGCCGTTATTGCACGCGTTCCCGCCTTGTGGGCCACCAGGGCGACCATCCCTTTCAGATGGACATGTGGGACAAGGCGATCGCCTATATCGCTGAAAACAGCCAGATCCGGGATGTGTTGCTCTCCGGCGGCGATCCACTGACGTTGTCCGACAAGAAGCTGCAATGGCTATTGTCCCGCTTGAGGCGTATTCCTCATGTGGAGATGCTGCGCATCGGGACCAAGGCGCCGGTTGTCATTCCCCAGCGGATCACCCCGGAGTTAATCCGCATGCTCAAACGTTTCCATCCTTTATGGATCAGCATCCATGTGACCCATCCTGACGAAATCACTCCGGAGATGGCGCAGGCCTGTGCCCGCCTGGCCGATGCAGGAATTCCGCTGGGGAGCCAGACGGTGCTGCTGTCCGGCATCAACGATGACCTCGAAACGATGAAAAAACTAATGCACGGGCTCCTGCAGATCCGCGTGAAGCCCTATTACCTCTACCAGTGTGACCCCATTCCCGGCTCCTCGCATTTCCGCACGCCGGTGGGAAAAGGCCTGGAGATCATGGAGGGCTTGCGGGGACACACGACAGGCTATGCCGTTCCGACCTATGTGATCGATGCCCCCGGCGGCGGCGGCAAAATTCCCCTGCTGCCCCAATATTCGCTCGGATACGAGGACGACGATCTGCTGCTGAGAAATTTCCAGGGCCGGTTGTACCGTTATCCGGATCGCCAGATCATCCATAGAGAGATCCATTGAGTTCCCGTCGCTTGAAGATCGGTATGACCTATGATCTGCGCGACGACTATCTGGCCGAGGGCTACGGCGAGGAGGAAACGGCGGAGTTTGACCGGCCCGAGACCATCGATGCCATCGAGAAGGCCCTGAAAGAGCTCGGTTTCGAGACCGAGCGCATCGGTCATATCCGGTCACTGGCGCGCCGTCTCGTTCAGGGCGACCGCTGGGATATGGTTTTCAACATCGCCGAAGGTCTCAGGGGATTCGGCCGGGAGGCCCAGGTCCCCGCAATTCTGGAAGCCTTCGATATTCCCTATACCTTTTCCGATGTCCTTGTTTTGTCGATGACCCTGCACAAGGGCATGACCAAACGCGTGATCCGCGATCTTGGGATCCCCACCCCCGATTTTGACGTTATTGAAACGGAAGATCAGATTGCCGGGGTCCGTCTTCCCTTTCCGCTTTTCGCCAAGCCTGTCGCCGAGGGGACGGGCAAAGGGATCACCGCCGCATCGAAGATCGAAACGAGAGAGGCCCTGGAGCGGGGCTGCAGGTCGCTGCTGACCGCTTTTCGGCAGCCGGTGCTGGTGGAAGCGTTTCTGCCCGGCCTGGAGTTTACCGTGGGGATCATCGGCACGGGAACCGACGCATTTGCCACCGAGATCATGGAGGTCGTTCTGAGGCCCCAGGCCGAGCGGGAGGTCTATTCCTACTTTAACAAGGAAAACTTTGCGGCGCTCGTGGAATATCGCCTGGTGGATGACAGCGAGGCGAGACAGGCCGGCAAGACGGCGCTTGCGGCATGGCGCGGTCTGGGCTGCCGGGACGCGGGCCGCATGGATCTTCGCAGCGACGCAACCGGACGGCCCAATTTCATGGAAGTCAATCCGCTGGCCGGGCTGCATCCCCGGCATTCGGATCTGCCTATTATATTCGGTCTCATGGGAAAAACCTTTTCACAGCTCATCGAGCTGATCATGCGCTCGGCGCTCAAACGGTTGCAATCGGACATAAAGTGACAAAGGATAGCGGAAAGAGCTTCCGGGTGTTCGGGTAAAAAACAGAGTCATTGGATGATAAGGGTTGAGGGATGAAAGCGGTTGTCCTGCATGGTGAAGTCTCCGGGGACGCCGGCCGGGATGAGCAGGATGTCCTGGTCCAGGCCGGGCATGTTTCCCGTTCGCTTGCCGAGCAGGGTTATGAACCGACCGTTATTGCTGTCTCCGCTGATTTTTCCCGGCTCATCGATCACCTGAACATTCTTCAGCCCGATTTTGCCTTTAACCTGGTCGAATCGATCATGGGGCAGGGCCGCCTGATCCATATGGCGCCGTCGATCCTCGATTATCTGCAGATCCCCTACACGGGTGCGAGGACCGAGGCGATCTTTACGACCTCCCAGAAGCTCATGGCAAAACGATTCATGCGACTGAGCGGACTGGACACGCCGCCCTGGATTTCCCCCGATGATCCGGGCGCCGATCCCTTTACGCCGGGTATTTATGTCATCAAGTCCGTTTGGGAGCATGCTTCCGTGGGACTGGACGAGGACTCCATCGTTTCCGTCCAGAGTGAAAAGAAACTGCATAAGATCATGAATTCCAGGAGGGAAAGCCTCGGGGGCGCCTGCTTTGCCGAGGCCTTCATCGCGGGCAGAGAATTCAATTTGTCGCTGCTTGCCGGTCCGGAGGGGCCGGAGATCCTGCCCCCGGCGGAGATTCGTTTTGACGACTATCCGCCCGACAAGCCCCGTGTTGTGGGTTACCGGGCGAAGTGGGATGAAGATTCGTTTGAATACCGGCATACGCCGCGCACCTTTAAGTTTCCTGCCGAAGACGCGCCGCTCCTGGAGAAATTGGCGGATATGGCCCTTGAATGCTGGCGGCTCTTTGACCTGAAGGGCTATGCGCGGGTTGATTTCCGCGTGGATCAGGCGGGAAGGCCCTGGATTCTGGAGATCAACACCAATCCCTGCCTGTCCCCGGACGCCGGTTTTCATGCCGCCGCGAAATGCGCGGGACTGAAATTCAACGGGGTGATCGAGCGGATCATCGCCGATATGTGAGAGTTATGGATTTGAATGTAACCTTTCGAAAAGATGTCCGACCTTCCGACCGGGAGACGGTCAGAAAGATCGTGGAAGCCACGGGATATTTTTCCGGGGATGAAACCACGATGGCTGTCGAACTTGTAGAGGAGCGCCTGAAACTGGGCGACGCGAGCGGGTATCATTTTCTGTTTGCCGAAGCAGAGGGAGCGGTGATCGGCTATGCTGTTTATGGCCCTTGTCCGGCGACCCTCCACAGTTATGATATTTACTGGATGGCCGTCTATCCTGATTTTCAGGGGCGCGGCTTGGGCCGGAAGCTGCTCGCGATGTGCGAATCGCTGATCCAGGAGCAAGGGGGCCGTCAGATTTATATGGATACCTCCGGCCGGGCCCAGTACGAGCCTACCCGGCGGCTATATGTAGCCCTGGACTACCTGCAGGCGGCGTACCTGCCCGACTATTACGCCCCCGGCGATGCAAAGATCACCTATGTCAAGGTGATCGCTTGAAACAGGTTCATCCGGGTTTTGCCTACTTCCGCGATCATGGAATGGAAACGAAGAACGGTTTTTTTGTCTGTGAATCAAGCACCCTATCTTTTTCGACGACCGCCGGGACCGATGTGATCGACATCACGCGTCCGGTGGCCGAAAAGGTTGCCGAATCCTGCATTGCCGAGGGACAGGCGCTCGTGTTTACGCCCGGTTCCACGGCAGCCCTGACCACAATCGAACATGAAAGCGGCGTGGTCCGGGACCTGATCGAGGCCATTGAACGCATCGCCCCGAAAGACATGGATTACCGGCATGATGCGCGCTGGGGGGACGGCAACGGTTATGCCCATGTGCGATCCGCCCTGCTGGGGCCGTCGCTGACCGTTCCGGTAACGCAGGGGCGCCTTGGTCTGGGGACGTGGCAACAGATCGTGTTGATCGACTTCGACAACCGTCCGCGGAAGCGTCAGGTTGTCGTCCAGGTGTCCGGGCTGAAAACGGGAATGTCAGGCTGAGGACTTTTCCCCGCTGTCTTGCCTCACGGCAGCTTCATCTGAAATGTCGGGGAGAGGAGGCCCCTCTCCGATACCTTCCCCCGCTGCAACTTCATCGGAAACATCGAGCGGCGGAGGTTCCGCCTCAATGTCTTGTCGCGCTGCGTCCCCGCCTTCCGGCTCCAGCTCTTTGAGCCACAGCGGATGCCGGCGCCGGGCGTAATCGAGGCCGACGGCGCCCGTGAAGATTCCCCGGATCATGGGGCGGTTGGGCTTCAGAACCAGTGCGCCGATGTGGGCAACAAAGGCCAGAATAAACCCAACGAAGAAGACGTTATGAATCCACGTCGCCCAGAGGACCAAAGTCAGGGACATATCCGGGGCGTAGATGTTCTTGTAGGTCTTGACGAGTCCCGATAGGATCAGCATGGCGATGATAACGACCATGCCCGCGTAGGCCAGGCGCTGTTCCGGCAGGTATTTTGAAAACGGCGGCTCCTCCCCCTTGCCGAAAAAGCTTTTCATAACCTCAATGGATGTTTTGAGATCGCCCGCCCGGGGGACCATGCCCCGCTCGCCGAGAATGCCGTGATAGAGCAGATGAAAAACCGAAGCCGCAATGAACACGACCGAGGCGGCGTAGTGGATGTAAAGAGACTTGATAAAATCGCCGGACCAGGCAAGGCCGGGAACGGACGTGACGTAATACCGGTTGGCCATGGGCAGCTCGAAGATTCCGGTTACCAGAAGCAGCAGTCCCGACAGAGCGATGGCCCAATGTTCGATCAGTTCGACCAGGCTGTGGCGGACGACGAGTCCCTGATCCTTCAGAATCCTGTCACTCATGGCCGTTATCCCCTCCTTTCACGCGCTTTTTTCTTTGCGAGAGCGCCACAAAGGCCCCGGCCACGCCGACGGCGATGCCATAGAGCGGCGCCTGGAGAACGGCCTTGCCCATTGTGTCGGTTCCAGCCATCCGCCGTTCGGCCGGCCCCATGGCCGGTCTTCCGGGTTGTTTTTTCATCGTTTCGTTGAGGGCGGCAAACGAAACGGGGGATACATACAGGGTTGACGTCCCGTCGTTTTCCTTCTTTCCGTAAATGTAACCCTTCATCGCATCGGCCCTTGCTTCGGCCAGTGCGTAGATTTCGCTGCGGTTCCCAATGAGCATGGCCTGTTGCGGGCAGGCCTCGATGCAAACGGGGAGCTTTCCTTCCGCCAAGCGGTCATTGCAGAGGTCGCACTTGTACATGACGCCGTTGCCGGCCAGAGACGGCAGGATGTGGAGGTAAATCCCCACGCCCGACTGCCGCTGGGGGATCTCCCAGGGACAGACGGTTCTGCATTTGGCCCCCCCGAAACAGAGGTCCTGATCGATCACCACGGCCCCGTTTTTGTATTTGTGGTTGGCCGCGAAGGGACAGATCGTGGCGCAGGCCGGATTGTCGCAGTGCATGCAGCGGCGGGGTATGAAAATGGTTTTTTTCTGGCCCCCCTCCTCGATGTCCGCCCGATGGACATAGATGAAGTTATATGGGGTCAACCGGTCGGAAACGTCCCGTTTTTTCGACCAGTCCTCGGCCTTTTTCTGGGGCCAGGGAACGGGGATGGGTTCGTGAATCTTCGGGATCCTGTCTTGATTCAGGGTCTTGCACGCGGCGACGCAGGCCGGTGGATCCTTGCCCGGACAACCGTCGCAGAGGCTCAGGTCAATGAGAGTCGCCAGACTTCCTTCCCCTCCGGCGGCAAACGCGTTTCCGGGCAGAGCCAGCCCGACCCCCGCAACGGCGACGCCCGTCGCCGCCTTCAGAAACGCCCGGCGGTTGAGTCCACCGCGCTGGTCTGCTTTCATAAACATCCTCCTCCCTTCTTCTGCAACCCGCGTGGTTGCTCCTCGATCCTTTTGAAATTTCCCGGAACCTTGTGCAGAAAGCCTCCCTTTGTGTCTTGTCCCTTCAGGCAAGGTCTGTCAGGACTTGATCAGAATTTCACTGAGCGTCGGGTGGGGAATGATCCATTTATTCAATTCCCGCTTTCCCAGGCCATTTGCGACCGCTAAGCTCAGCGAAGCGATCAGGTCCGCCGCCGCGTCGCCCACGATGGTCGCGCCGATCAGTTTGTCCCCGTGAAACAGCATTTTTACAAAACCCGGTCCCATCAGTTCCGTGCGGGCGATGATGTTGGCGGCGTAATCCGATTTCATGACCTCAACAGTTAGACCCTGCCGGCCGGCTTGCCTTTCCGTAAGGCCGACGCGGGCGACCTGGGGATGGGAATACACGACCGCGGGGATGGACGCCTCATGGCAGACAATCGAGCCATCGCCGAAGAGCGCGCCGGCCAAGGCCTTTCCCTGCTGAATCGCCCGGTGTGCCAGCATGACGCCGCCTGTCACATCGCCAATGGCGTAAATCCCGGGGATGTTCGTCATCTGCTGCGCATCGACATAGATTCCCTCCCGGTCGTACCGAATGCCGATCCGGTCTAATTGCTCCTGATCCATAAGGGGTTTCCGGCCGGTGCAGATAAGGGCCGTATCCGCGGTCAGGCGGGCATCGCATTCCCCATGCACAACGGTTATTTCAACCCCGTTGTTCGTCTCATGAATCGTCCGGAGTTCTGTGGAGATATGGATTTTAACGCCCAGCCGTGCCAGCTCCTGTTCCAACAAGTTCGAAGCGTCTTCGTCTTCTAAAGGCAGGATCTGCTCCAGCAGTTCGATCAGGGTTACCTTCACGCCCAGTTCAGCCAGAAAGGTTGCAAATTCCACCCCGATGACGCTTCCTCCGACAATGATCATGCTTTCCGGCAGGGTTTCCAACTGGAGGAACCCGTCGGAGGTCAGGATGCGTTTCGATGTTGCAATGCCCGGCGGAAGGGTGGGCTCCGAACCCCAGGCGATGACGAGGCGTTCGCCCTGAAGAATCTCAACATTTCCGAGGGGATCGGTCCATTGAACGTCCCGTGAAGACAGAATCTTTCCCTCGCCTGCTTTGAGCGTCACACCGGCCTCACGCAGGGATTTTTCCACGCCCAGGGCGGAGATGCGGACCATCTGCTGCTGATGCCGCTTCATGGCGGTAAAATCGAACGAATACGAGCCGATGGTGACGCCGAGACGCCTCATTTTCTTCAGATCCGCATAGTGTTTGCTGCATGCCAGAAGCGCCTTGGTGGGGATGCAGCCCCGGTGGGTGCAGGTGCCTCCCCAGAGACTTTTCTCGATAATCGTCGTCCGGGCGCCGTGACGGGCGGCATGCTCCGCCAGGGCGTGGCCGCCGGGTCCCGCACCGATGACGATCAGATCAAATAGTTCCGACAAAACGGTTTCCTCCGATCGCGTTTTAATTGTACCGGCAATCTAATGAAGCATCGCCGGGTTGTCAACGAATTTAACCGTTTTTTCACCGGACGGATCAACAACGCTATCCAACGATCGTCCGGTTACCCTAATCAACAGTTGCAATCTCTTTCGTTTTCAGGCATGAAGATCATGAGTATAATAGATGAGTTTTTAGTAGATCCTTTACAAAGGAGGGGGCACTGATGAGCGCAAAAATCGGCGAACTGATTTTCCTTCAACAACTTGCGGGCAGATTTAAAATTCCGGTCCCGGGTTTTGTTGTGGAGCCTGTGAATCAATCGGACATTAAAAAGAAATTGCAGGAATGGGGAAGCGGAATCGTTAAACCGGATGTGCTGGCAGGAAAACGCGGCAAGGCCGGCACGGTTCGTAAAGTCAGTGATTACCGT
>CAYXQK010000044.1:0-4148 GCA_964467445.1 uncultured Syntrophaceae bacterium | reverse complement strand
TATCTCTCCCAGCACCGGATACGGCTCTATTCCCACCAGTGCGAAGCTGTCAACCGAATACGGTCCGGGAAAAATGTGATTATCACCACCCCTACAGCAAGTGGCAAAACCCTTACGTTCAACCTTCCCGTGTTCGAGCGGTTTCAAGCGGACAGTGAAGCACGTGCGCTGTACCTGTACCCGACCAAGGCTCTCTCCAATGACCAGCTCGCCACTCTTGAACGGATGGCTCAGTTCACCGGTATATCGGCCCGTCCGGCAATCTACGATGGTGACACTCCCCAGTCAAAACGGGCCGCAGTCCGGGAGAACTCAAGGGTCATCATCTCCAACCCGCATGAACTCCACCAGGTACTCTCCTGGCACGCGAAATGGCGCCCGTTCTTCTCTCACCTGCAGTTTATTGTAATAGATGAGGCGCACCGGTACCGCGGTGTCTTTGGATCCCATATTGCCTTGTTGATCCGGCGGCTGGTGCGCCTGTGCCATATTTATGGTTCAGCGCCGCAGTTCATTCTCTCGACTGCAACACTGGAAAATCCAGTGGAATTTGCCGAAAAGCTCACGGGAATGCCGTTTGAACTGGTGGATAAAGACGGATCCCCTCACGGCAGAAAACATTTCGTACTTTATAATCCGTTTTATGATGGCATTGGTGAACGTTCCATGTACCAGGAGACAAAGGATCTTCTTGTTTCCTGCGTAAAAGACGACCTCCAGACGCTCTGTTTCACCGGTTCCCGGAAAATGGCAGAACTGGTAACGCTCTGGGCACGGGAGGATGCACGCCGCTCGTCTGCCCGTCTCGCAGAGTCGATATCAGCGTACCGGGCCGGCTACCTCCCGGAAGAAAGGAGGGCTATCGAACGCGGGCTGAAAGAGGGTACAATAAAGGGTGTTGTTTCCACCAATGCGCTTGAACTGGGTATTGATGTCGGTTCGCTGGATGCCGTCATCATTGCCGGGTATCCGGGAACCATGATGTCGACCCGGCAGCAGGCAGGCCGTTCCGGAAGAAAAGGAGGTGATTCACTTGCGATCCTTGTTGGCTTCGCAAATCCTCTCGATCAGTATTTCATGCATCATCCCCACCATTTTTTCAGCCGTGTGCACGAGCACGCGATCATTGACACCGAAAATCCCTATATTGTCTCCGGTCACCTGCTCTGTGCTGCCGCCGAACTCCCACTGCATGAAGACCAGGATCGGACATATTTCGGGGAGACATTTCCTGAACTCCTTTCTGAACTTGCAGCCGCTGATCTTATCAGGAAAACAAGCCGCGGGTGGGTTTATTCCGGCCGGGGCAGGGCTGCGGATGTAGTGAGACTTGATGGCATTCCCGGCTCAACATTCCGGATTCTGTGCCATGGCCGGCTGCTCGAAACAATGGACCGGGCACAGGCTTACCGCGAGGCACATAAGGGAGCGATCATGCTGCACCAGGGCGAGACCTATGTGGTCAGTGAAATGGATCTGGATACGCACACAATACGGGTGACAGAGACCGATGTGGATTACTATACGCAACCGCTCAAAGAAGTTGATCTCTCTGTTCTTGAGATCCGGGAAACCCGGACAGTTCATGGTGCACGGTGTGCGTTTGGCGACGTGGAGGTGACGGAACGGTATACCGGTTACAAGATCAAACGCAAAGACACCATCATCGGAATGGAAACCCTTGACCTGCCACCGATTACCTTCAGAACAAAGGCATTCTGGTTTATACCTGCTCCGGATTCCGAACAACGCGTTGCAGGTTTAAATCTTGATCTCGCCGGGGGGCTGCATGGTGCAGAACACGCGATCATCGCGCTTATGCCCCTGCATGTGATGTGCGACCGGTGGGATATCGGTGGTTTATCGTCTCCGGCATTTGGTGAGGATGGAGAGCCTGTGGTTTTTGTCTATGACGGTTACGAGGGAGGGATTGGACTTGCCGAGAAAGCCTTCGCGCTCCTTCCGGACGTATTTTCGAGTGCGCACGAACTGGTTCGGGACTGCGGGTGCGATGAGGGATGCCCATCCTGCATATACTCACCAAAATGCGGGAATGATAACCAGCCGCTTGACAAGGAAGCAGCCATACTCATCCTCGGAGATTTGTGCACCCCTCAGGAAAAACGCGAATGTTCCGGAATATCCGGTGAATCCGGGCAGGTTGTCTTACAGTTCAGATAATTCAATCAACAAGAATCTCCCGGTGTTCCGTGATCCCGGGTTCCGGGTCGTCTTCAAAGATGAACAAATCTTCTATTCCCGCGTTAAGGACCCGGGCCACATCGTGTGCGAGCCTTAGTGAGGGATTATATTTCCCCTGCTCTAAAAAGACGATTGTCTCCCGTCGCACGCCGACCATTCTGGCAAGGTCATCCTGTGTCAGGGATAAACGGGAACGGTACTCTTTTATTCGTGTCTGCATGGTATACCTTCCGGATTAGGCTACTCCACATCCCCTTTCCGGAAAAGATATGCCTGGTAGATCGCTGCTGAGAGAGCAAGGACAAGAATGGAAGCCATGAGCGCATTCTGTACACTAAGCTTGAGCACGCCAAGATAATCCAGCCAGAAGAGACCGAACATGAAGAAGAGGCCGGTCAGCCATGCATAGGATAACCCATATGCCCCTATCTTTTTGGATCGTTCATCGGATTCCAAATCATTCCCAAATTTCCGATGACGGGATATTCCGGTAATCAGGAAGACAATCCCTGCAGCCACCAGTATTGTTCCAATGCCGGCGTCCCCCGCGTTCAGCACGATGGTGATGATACCGCTGACGAGCATCACCCCTCCGATAATAATCCGATAAAGATTCCTAGGTTTCATTGGTATCACATGATTATGTTATTTATTTCTAACATTCATGCATATTAATGTTATCTATTTCTAACACATCCTGGAAAGAAACGGCACTGCAAAGATGAACTGCGATGATGGAAATCTTGAGAAAAATATAAGAAAATTATTCCTGCACAGTCGATCGCACGGATAAGAACACCGGCCCCCGGACGTCAACCTTCTTATTGTTATCAGTGACCGCCCGCATCGCGAACTCATCAATTTTCAGGTTGATGTCACTGGGAAGTTTTGCCATCTTTACCTGGATGACTGTGGAGTTCCTGCAGCGGGCTGCCTCTTCAATCCGTGCTGCAGCAAGCGCTGCCACCGCTGAGAGATAGGTAATTCCCGTGGATATGCCTTCGGTGCGCACCTGTTTCCACTTTTCAGCGTCAGGGACGCCGAGTATTGAGCCGTTGTGGATAAAGATCTCGTTGGAACAGGCAGGACCACAGAGCTTTGCATTTGACTCTGGTTCTTCGACGGTCACCTTCACCCTGGTATCCCCAAGAATACCTTCCCACGCATCAAACGAGCACGGTCCCTGGGCTGTTGCATTCGCGGCAGCAACGTAGGCAATAGAGGTAGCAAGTTTCTTTCCTTCTGTTGAGAAGGGTTCTTCACGCAGCCGGACTGCACGGGCGATTTCCTGATCTGTGAGTATGCGGGGGAAGAATTGAGGGAAGCAGAGTTGCCTGACGTCATTTGAGTTATAGGCAATCATCGCGAGCCGTTCTACACCGAGCCCCAAGTTCATGACGGGAACACCAATGCCGTATTCAGCGAGGGCTGAAGGAGAGTACATACCAAAGGTGGCCACTTCCACCCAGCCGTGTACTGGATGGCGTGCATAGACTTCCGTCTGGGAATCCGGCATATAGTATTTGGAGCGTTTCTCATCAGGCTGGAAACGGAAATCGGTATAGCCGAACGCGGAGAGGAGCGCCATGCTTACTGCTTTTCCCTCTTCGTTGGTTATGTCCTCTCCAGCAACTACGCACGAAGCTGAGTGATAGGTCATGAGACGTGTGGGACCTTCTGCCTGTTCCCGGCGGAAACAGCGGTCAACCGAGAAGAGCCGGATGGGCATCGGTGTATGTTCCCAGATTGCACCGAGTGTCATGAACCACCCGCTTGTCATATGACTACGCAGGGTGCTTCGCGACGACTCGGGAACAAGTGCCCGGAATTCCGGGAAGACCGCCTCGAGGATATGCACGACAAGCGCGTCATCCACCCCCAGCACTTTTGCAAGTTCAATCGTGAGTTCATCACCGTCAATCTCAGATTTCTTGTATGCATGGAGC
>CAYXQK010000043.1:0-2781 GCA_964467445.1 uncultured Syntrophaceae bacterium | reverse complement strand
TACGATCAAGAATATGGTGGGTTAAGGGTATAAACATCGGACAGGCCCATTTTCAAGAAAGGAGGGGCGGATCATGAACACACAGACGACCCAGAGAAACACGCTGCAGCAGTTGCACCAGTACGGACACATCCTGATGCTCTCCGCTTACGGATTCGTGATCGTGATTGCCTCGCTGCTGTTCCTGTACGTGGGACATCTGCTGGACGAGTGGCTCGGGACGGCGCCCAACTTCATGCTGGGGTTGTTCTTCCTGGCGATTGTCACCACGATCATCCGGCTGTATCAGGAAGCCTGGCTCAAAAGGAAAAGCGTATAAACGATAGGGGGGACATGACAAAGTCGTGTCCCCCCTCAACATAAGATCTTTTCATGATCTGCAAAACAAAAGTCCCTTGTCTCGATCGTTTCGAACAAGGGGCTTTTGTTTTGCCGGCGTACTTGCGCGTACGCCGCAATGACGAAGGATGCAGCGCAACTTGAGCATCCGGACTTTTTACGAAGTCGTCAAGTTTTCCTTGAAGTCACTCTGCCTGTCTGGTAAGCAGGTCGCCGGAGATTGCCGTCAGCAAGCCGGCGTTACGAGATGGACAGAATCATGAATCAGAAAAACCACCCTCCGGCATCACTTGCCTGGCTCGTCTGGGGTCTCGGCGCGGCTTTTTACTTCACCAGCTTTTACCACCGCGTCGCCCCGGCCGTCATGACCGATCCGCTGATGGCTGAATTCGGCATCGGAGCGAGGGAACTCGGCCAATTCAGCGCTTTCTACTTTTACAGTTACGTCTTCATGCAGATCCCCACCGGCATCCTGGCCGACCACTGGGGCCCCCGGAAACTTCTGGCGGCCGGATCTCTCTTTGCCGCTTGTGGCACATTTCTCTTCGCCTCCGCTGCTTCCATCGCTGCGGCCGATCTGGGCCGGCTGCTGATCGGCGCTGCGGCGGGCGTCGTCTTCGTCACCCTGCTGCGCCTCTCGACGCGCTGGTTTCCGCTTCGCTTCTATGCCACGATCAGTGGAATAGTGCTGTTCGTCGGCGTGGCCGGCGCCACTTTCGCCGGCGTCCCCCTGCATTTTTTCGTCGAGAGCTTTGGCTGGCGTCCCGTCATGTTCGTGGTCGCGGCCCTGCACCTCGTGATCGGAGCGGGCATCTGGTGGATTGTCCGCGACGACCCAGCCCAGAGGGGTTATCAAAGCTACGCACCAACCGATCCGGAAGCCGTTTCATCTCCGAAGGCCCTGTTGGACGGATTGATCCATGTTCTGCGCTACCGGAACACCTGGCTCCTTTCGCTGCTCACAGGCGGCCTGGCGGGGCCGATCCTGGCTTTCGCGGGACTGTGGGGCGTTCCGTTTCTCGCCACGCACTACGGGTTGTCCACGGCCACAAGCGCCGCCATTGCCTCGGCCATGCTGATCTGCTACGCCGTCGGCGGGATCCTGCTGGGCTCTCTTTCGGACCGGATCGGTTTGCGCAAACCCTTTATCGTGTTCGGATCGGTCATTTCCCTGCTCTGCTGGCTCCCGGTTCTCTTCGTTCCTGATCTTCCCCTCTGGCTTCTGATAGCGCTCGTGGTCATGATCGGGCTCGCGGGAGGGGCTGTCATCGTCAGTTTCGCCTGTGTCAATGAATCCGTTCCTCCCGCGCTGGCCGGGACAGTGACCGGGGTGTGTAATGTGGGTTCGATGGGCGGCGGGATGATCCTTCAGCCGATGATCGGCTGGATCCTCGACCTCCAATGGCACGGGACATTTGCAGGCGGCGTCCGGATCTATGACCTGGCCGCCTACCGGTCGGGTTTCATTCTCCTCGCGGCTTTCGCGGCGCTGGCGGTACTGGTGTCCCTCTTCACCACCGAAACCGGCTGCCACCGAACGGATAGGGAAAATGTCTGAACAGCAACTGTGGAGGGGTTTGTTACAAACTGAAACAGGCTCCGGCATACCAACCATCCGTCATCTGCCCAAAGCCCCTTGCTCCGATCGTATCGGACAAGAGGCTTTTGTTTTGCCGAGCGATGCCCTGGGCCCGTATCAAGTTTCTTCTCGCGCAATCTCTTTCATCGTCTGCCGGCAGAGACGGGTGAGCTCCTTATACGCATCGATGCCCATGGCCACATAGGCTTCCATCTCCGGGGAAACATCCTTGACGATCCTGGCCGGATTCCCTGCAACCAGTTTCCCCGCCGGGATATGCATCCCCTGGGGCACGACCGCTCCCGCCGCAACAATGACGCCCGCTTCGCAAACAACCTTCTGCAGGAGTACGGCCCCCATGCCGACAACACATCGTTCATGGAGGGTTACATCATGGAGAACGGCATGATGCGCGACAATGACATTCTTGCTTATGACGACCTTATCGCCCGGGGTCACATGGATCGTTGCGTTATCCTGAATGCTCGACCCCTCTCCAATGGTAATGGGCCCAAAATCAGCCCTGATAACGGCGCCGGGAGCAATGAGGCACTCATCGCCTATCGTGGCGTCGCCAATGACAACGGCTTGTGGATGGACAAACGCTCCGGGCGATATCTTAGGTCTCTTTCCTGCGAATTCATAGATCGGCATGGCAACTCCATAAAAGACATGCGGTATTATGGTTTTTTTGTCTTGGTCACTATACAACTACTATACTAATCTGTCACGGTTGCAGAAGTTTGAAGCCCGTAATCTTATCAAGCCTGCGTACACCTGTGCTGTCCAGCAGCTCAAACAGAACGGCCTCCATAACGTGCCACACCTTTACACCGCTCCTGACGCATCCGGTAACCGTGTCG
>CAYXQK010000042.1:0-3022 GCA_964467445.1 uncultured Syntrophaceae bacterium | reverse complement strand
CTGATCCGCATATAGAGCTCCTGGATGCTGACGGGTTTGAGCAATATTTCGCTTACACCCTTCGTGAAGATCTCCTCGAAAGTGTAGTTTTCGGTGAACCCCGCCATGACGATGACGTTGGCGTCATATTTCTTATGGATCAGGGTCGTCAGTTCCAAACCGTCCATCAATGGCATCTCGATGTCGGTGATAACCACATCGATACGGTTCTCCGACAGCCGATCCAGGGCTTCCAATCCGTTGGCCGCAATCACACACTGATAGCCTGCCATGATCATTGCTTCCTTGAGGATCTCCCTCACGTCCTCCTGAGCAGCAACGAGCAGAATACGGGTCCCCTTGGCGATGTCGTTATTGCCTTCCATACTGCCTCTGGTTTCAGGAATTAAATCGAAAGCGAAGAATCATATAAAAAAGATGCAGAAACCATACCCGGTGAGGCCTTTCGCAGGAATACCAGCAAAGGGACCTCTAGCACGGAATATATTGCACATCCAGGGTCTTGACACCATAAGTGCCCAATACCTCAAGACATCCGGAGTCCCATATATGTGGATGACCTTGTTTTTACTCCCTATGGTCGCTGATTCGGATTGTAATCTTCTATCAGATGTAAAGAGCCATTTTAACGACTGCAGGAAGGACTTCATTCAGTTGACCACTTCCCACTTCCTCCCTTAATAGAATACGACCATATATAATATAGCTTGCAATAGATATATATAATTGATATATGTCTATATATAGTATAAATTTAAAACAAAAAATAGGTTTGTATCTATGAAGAAGGGTAAAGGGCCACGCAAGCCCAAAAACATCGCCTATCTGAGAGTGAGTACGGTAGATCAGGACACAGAGAAGAACAAAGCTGATGTACTGAAGTTTGCCCATGAGCGACGTTTCGGTCATGTCGATTTCGTAGAGGAGAAGGTGTCCGGGGCAAAACACTGGAAGCAGCGAAAGATCAAAGAGGTCATTGATGAGCTTGGCGATGGTGACCGGCTGATCTTGCCGGAATTGTCAAGGTTGGGCCGCTCCATGTTGGAGATCATGGAGATCATGGCTGTAGCCAAAGAGAAAGGGATCGCCATCTATGATGTGAAAAACGGTTGGGAGCTAAACAGCAGCATCCAGAGCAAGGTCATGGCCATGATCTTCAGTATTGCAGCAGAAATTGAAAAAGACCTGATCAGTAAAAGGACGAAGGAGGGCTTGCAGGCAGCAAGGGCAAAGGGGAAGTTACTGGGCCGGCCCAAGGGTCCGGGGAAGTCGAAGCTGGACAAGCACCGGGATGAGATCATTGCCCTTTTGAAGACAGGCTCTACACAGGTGTACATTGCAAAGAAATACATTACCAGCCAGCCAAACCTCTACAATTGGCTCAGGAAACACGATCTGGCAGGGATTAAGCCGGAATACTGACTGGGGTGGCAAATTCGATTGTAGAGCTGCTCAGGGGCATCATAGGGGCTTCCGGTTGCAGCAACAGGTCCCCCCGGAGGGGGTGTGGTCAAAGTTCAGCAGTTCAGGGTGAATGTCGCCTTGGTATTACCGCATAAATTGGATCTCGAAATGATTGTAGCAATTCATCATCAAGGACTGCATTTCATAGTAAAGCGGGGAAAAGCAGCAGATTGGATGATGCAACAATTGAAAGAACTAGATCGCCAAAGCAAGCTCAATGCAGCATCGATGCAACAAGATGAATGACAGATCGATTCGCCAAGACCAGCTGTACATGCCACTTTTATATCCGCTTTACCTGACCAAGTAACCTCTCCGCGTTTTTGTAAAGGATCATTTCTTTAGTTTCATTGCTGTAAGGAAGCGCATGTACCCTCTCAATTAGTCCTTTTATATCGGCTACCCCCGGCCAGTCGCTGCCAAAGATGAATCGGTCCTTGTACTGCTCAAGCCTTGGGAAATATTTTGGTAGATGCCTTGTGGCGATACCGGCTATACCGATGTGCATGTTTTTATATTTTGAGATGAGCCATGCAGCCCTATCGTACCAGAAGGTCCTTCCCCCGTGTTCCATAATGATGTTGAGATTAGGGAACTCATCGGCAACATCATCTAGCAGCAGCGGGTCTGCATATTTGATGCGGGTTCCATGAAATACGGACGTACCGGTGTGAAACATTATTGGCATTCCCAAAGACTGAACATACTCATAGAAAGGAAAAAGCGTTTGATCATTTGGATAGAAAAACTGATAGGAAGGGAGCAATTTGAAACCTTTCACGCCAAGCATTTCTACTGCATATCTCGCCTGCTCATCGTAAGGCGTTTTGTCGTAAAAGCAAAGGCAACCGAAAGGGATAAGCTCTTCATGGCCCTTGCTGAATTGGGAAACGAATTCATTGGTAACCGTTGCTGATGCCTTGGGTGCATATTCGGCGAGAATGACAGATTTGTCTACGTTGTGTGATTTCAAAAAGGCAATGATCCTCTCCGGCGTAATGTATTCTCCGAAGTTCTCTGCGTAGTGAATATTGTTCTTTTCAAAATACTCCATTACCCATGGTAGAAACTGTTCCTTTGTCCCAATGTGAATGTGGAAGTCAATAACTTTCATGGGCATTTATCTCCTTAATATGATTATTGCTTCTGTCCTCTCAAAAGTCAAACAGGGTCCTCTTTCAATCAACCGTGCATATGAGATAGTCTGTTATGAAAAATATTAATAACAAATCTTATTTTCCACAAGGGACGTATGTTGAGGATGTTGTCGATGGATTTACCGATTCTTTGCGGGGTTCTTGACAACCCCGTAATGTGTGCTCATCTAAGCTCATTTAATAATTTACATTCAACAGCAAAGGCAGGGCCATTGCTGTCCCTGCCTTTACTGCTATAAAGCTCTATTTGTCCGGCAGTTTCTCAGAGCCATCCCATGCTTTCGGCTTGCGCTTTCATTTTTTTGTTATACTCGCCCCTTCTCAAGAAGAAGCCTTCCGGATCGAGGTCCCTGATAATTCTTATCTGTTCTTCTGTCGGCGGTTCGGTCTCCCGGATAATC
>CAYXQK010000041.1:0-2838 GCA_964467445.1 uncultured Syntrophaceae bacterium | reverse complement strand
CCACGGCCTTCTCGATGCCGCGCTTCAGATCCATGGGGTTGCTGCCGGCGGCCACCGTCTTGGCGCCTTCCCGGTAAATGGCCTGGGCCAGAATCGTCGCGGTCGTGGTTCCGTCACCGGCGACATCGCTGGTCCGGCTGGCCACTTCGCGAACCATCTGGGCGCCCATATTTTCAAACCGGTCCTCCAGTTCGATCTCTTTGGCCACGGTTACGCCGTCCTTTGTCACCGTCGGGGCGCCAAAGGTCTTATCCAGAATCACGTTCCTGCCTTTTGGACCGAGCGTTACCTTAACGGCATCCGCCAGGGTGTTTACGCCCTTGAGAATTGCCTTTCTTGCTTCTTCATCGTACAGAAGTATTTTTGCTCCCATTCTATTTAATCCTCCTTATGATATGTTTATAATTTACTTTTCAATGATGCCCAGGATATCGTCTTCTCTCATGATAAGATGTTCGACGCCGTTAATCTTGACTTCCGTGCCGGCATATTTGCTGAAGAGGATCCTGTCGCCCGCCTTCACGTCCAGCTTCACGAGTTTCCCGTCCTCTGTCGTTTTGCCCTTGCCGACGGCAATAACGAGGCCCTCCATGGGCTTTTCCTTGGCGGTGTCCGGGATGATGATGCCTCCCTTGGTCTTTGACTCTTCCTCTACGCGCTTTACGATGACTCTGTCCTGTAACGGTCTGATTTTCATACGTTAACCTCTCCTTTCAAACTTATATTTTAGATTTTTAAAGACGATCATAGGTCTCCCTCGCCCAATTCTGACATATAATAAACATGAATTGCCCTGTGTCAAGTTTCCAAGTGATTTTTTTCGAACAGATCAGAACAGATCAATGGCGGCGATGGACCAGCGACGTAACGACCCCTTCGAGGTGGTGCAGGGTGTTGCATTCCTTCACCGTACTGCAGAAGGGGATGTATTTTTTCATTTCCGAATCCCCCGTCCCCCAGAAGGACGGCGCCTCCGGATTCAGCCAGATCAGCCGCTTGCTGCGCTCATAGATCGTCTTGAGGATGCCTGTCTGCGCCTCCGCATAATTATTCCGCGCATCGCCCAGAATGAGCACGGTCGTCTTCCGCGAGACGCTGTCCAGGTGGTTCGCTTTGAAGTCCCGAAAGGACTGGTCGTAGTCGGTCCGGCCCATGAGAATGGGCAGGTCCGCCCCCAGGCGGATTTTTTCAACGGCCACCTCGACGGGGCATTCATCAAATATCGGCGTGATTTCAATCAGGTTTGAACAGAAGATAAACGTTCTGATCCGGACAATGGCCTTGTTCAGCCCATAGAGAAACAGCAGCAGAAACCGGACCGTCCGCATGACAGAACGGCTGATATCGCAGATGACCACGAGATCGGGCCGTTCGATCTTTCGTTTTTTCCACTTCGGATCGAACAGGAAGCCCTGGTAGGTGATGTTCTTGCGCAGGGTTTTCTTGAAGTCCAGTTGTCCCCGCCGGGAGGCCTTCCGCCGCCGCGAATGCAGGTCATTCAACCGTTTGACCATGCGCTGGATAATGATGTGCATGTCCTGGAAATGCTGCTGTTCCAGCGTGGACAGTTTGGCATGGCGCAGATAGGACGTCAGCAGGTTCTCCATCGCCGTGGGGGTGTTGAGGCTCAGTTGCTGCGCCACATAACGACGGACATTATCCACCAGAAAGGTCCTCGCCTTCTCCAGCGCGGCGGCCTGCTGCCCCGAGCCGGGCGTTCCGTCTGCCTGTATAGCCTGGATCGACGCATCGAGTCCCGGCAGGCCCATCCGGTCCAGAATCCGCAGGGTGTACAGGCTCTGCTGTGTGAAGAACTGGATATCCGTGAGGTTGGCCGCACGGGCCGCCTCCCGCATGGCCAGAACGAGCGCCGTCTGGTCTCCGGAAAGCAGCGCCTGGGTAAGAGAAAAGTCCTTTGCCGCCCTGACGGTCGCCGAATTCGTCCCTGCGGTTCCATCGGCATCGGCAAAGTAATCAAATGAAAAGAAATGATCGAAACACCGGGAAAAAATCTCCTTTTCCGGTGCCGATTTGGGAAGCGCCGCCAGCAGCGCGTCCCGCAGGGTTTCCCGATCGTTATAACCGACCAGCCGGACGGATTGCAGGGCATCCAGGGTTTCCGAAACGGAAATCCGCACGCCGGCATGCCGCAGAGAAACGATAAAGTCGCTCAGGACCCGGTCCATCGTCAGTCTCCCGCCGCCCTGACGGCGCCGGCCGTGAGCAGATGCAGGCGTTCGGTCACCACCGCGATATCCTCTTCGAATTTCAGGAAGATATTAAGGGTGTCCCGCACCAGATCGGGACTCAGTTCCTGGGCATGCAGAATCAGCAGGACTTTCGCCCAGTCGATGGTCTCGCTGATGGACGGCGCCTTCCGGACCTCCAGTTGTCTCACCGCCTGGATGAAGGCAACCAGTTGCCGGCTCAGCTTTTCCGAAATGCCGGGCACGCGGATGCGGATGATATTTCTTTCCAGGGCGGGTTCGGGGAAGGGAATGAAAAGGTGCAGACAGCGGCGTTTGAGCGCCTCGCTGAGCTCCCGCGTGTTGTTGCTGGTGAGAAAGACGACCGGCTTCGTGACGGCCTGAACGGTGCCGATTTCGGGAATGGAAACCTGAAAATCGGACAGGATTTCCAGCAGAAAGGCCTCGAACTCGTCATCGGCCTTGTCGATCTCATCCACAAGCAGCACAGCGCCTCCCTCCTGCTGCAGAGCCTTCAGGAGCGGTCGGGGTTCGAGAAAGTGGCGGGAAAAAAAGATGTCGTCGTAGCGGTGCAGCTTGTCGATGGATTCGGCAAAGCCGTTTTCCCGGTCGATGATGCTGTCCAGCTTGT
>CAYXQK010000040.1:0-2641 GCA_964467445.1 uncultured Syntrophaceae bacterium | reverse complement strand
GATGTTCGGGGTCGACCTCGAGCGCCGCTGGGGCACGCGGTTCTTCGTGCGCTTCTACTTCGTCGCGGGCATCGGCGCAGCGGCGACGACGTTGCTGGTGTCGCTGCTGCCGTTCGGGTTCGCGGCGCCGTTGTATGGGTCGGTGACTGTCGGGGCGTCAGGCGCCATCTACGGCCTGCTGGTCGCCTTCGCCATGATGTACCCGCACCGGCCGATCTACCTCTACATGCTCTTCCCGGTCCCGGCCCGGATCTTCGTGCTGATCATCGGTGCGATTTCGTTCCTGTCGTCTGTCTCCGAAGCGCGCGGCGGCGTGGCGCATGCCGCGCATCTCGGCGGCCTCGTGGCCGGCTACCTCTACCTTGCCGGACTGCGCGGGCAGGTCCTCTCCACGGTGCGGTCGCAATGGCTGCGCTGGCGCCTGGCGCGCATGCGCAAGCGCTTCGACGTTTACGAGGGCGGACGCAAGGGAGGCGGCGGTCCCCGGGTGCACTGACATGCCCCGACTGCTTCAGTCCCGGAGCGTCTTCATCGCGCTGTTCCTGGTGGGGCTTTGCGTCAGGCTGGCGTTCCTGCCTCTTCCGGGCACCGGTGACGTTGCCGTTTTCAAGATCTGGGCCCACGCCGCCGCGACAGGCCGAGTGTCCCAGATGTATGGCGTCGGCGGCACACCCCCGGAGCGGCGTCTCCACGACTTCGACGGGCGGCAGGCGACGGTTGACTACCCGCCGGTCGCGTTGTACGAGCTCGCGTTCGTCGGCGCGGCATACGAGGCGGTGTTTCCAGGCTTCCCCAATGGGCTGGCGCTGACGGCCGCCGTGAAGCTCCTGCCGGTGGCGGCCGAAATCGGGCTCGCCTGGTTGCTCATCTGGTCGGTGCGCCGGATCATTCCAGGCCGGCGTGAACCCGCCCGGTTCGCCGGGCTGGCGTTCTGGCTCAATCCGGCCGCCCTGTTGGCCTCGGCGGCACTCGGGTATATGGACGCCTTGTTCGCGCTGCCGGCGCTCGGCGCGCTTGTGGCCGCCTCCCAAGGGCATCCGGCCCTCTCGGGGGTGTTGCTCGCGCTCGCGGCGCTGACGAAGCCGCAGGCGGTGCTCGTCGCGCCGGTCGTCGTGCTGGCGATCTGGAACACGGCCGGGGCTGGCGGTCGCCTCTCGGCCGCTGTCGCGTTGTTGAAGGGCGCTTTCGGAGCGGGGCTGACGGCCGCCGCGTTGCTCGTGCCAATCGCCGTCGCGGGGGCATGGCCAAACTTCGTGCAGGCCATGGGATCGCTCACACGCCACGACATGCTCTCAGGGCAGGCGGCCAATGTCTGGTGGATCGTAACCTACGTGATGCGCGCGGTCTATGCTGTGCCGGACATGGGAATCGCTGACGCGTTCCTCTCACCCGTCAGGCGTCCGCTCGCCATCACCACCCTTGTCCAGTTGGGCTACCCGAGCCCGCGCCTGGCAGCGTCGCTCATCGCCCTGGCCGCGGCTGCCTGGGGAGTGTGGCTGGGCCGGAAGATGCGCGACCTGCCACGCCTCGCGCTGGTTGGCGCATGGGTGTTCTCCGCGTACTTCATGCTCTCGGTGCAGGTACACGAAAACCACTTCTTAATGATCCTGCCGCTGCTCGCACTGGCTGCAGCGGCGCTCCCAGAGTGGCGCGTGCGGTTCTGGGTGTTGAGCGTGAGCTTCGCGCTGAACCTGAACCTGTTCTACGGGTTCGGGGACGGGGTGGGCTGGGCCGTCCCGAGGACCGTCACGGGCATCGACGCCTCGGTGTGGCTCTCAATGGCCAATATCGCGGTATTCGTGTGGTTCGCGCGGAAGCTGCCTGGCAGCCTGCGCGAGCGAGGCGGTACCTCTACATCAGGCCTCTGAGGTATCCCCCATCCACGGGAATCGTCGTGCCGGTGACGTACCGGCCCCGGTCTGATGCCAGGAACACGATGAGGTCGGCCAGCTCCGATGGCTCGGCCATCCGGCCGAGCGGAATGTTCTGGACCGTGCGCTTTTCGACGGTCTCCATCGTGACCCCTTCCCGCGCAGCCGTCGCCTCGGCCAGTTCGACGACACGCTCGGTGCGCGTGTAGCCGGGCGCCACGCAGTTCACGAGAATGCCGTCGCGGGCCAGCTCGTTCGCCAGCGTTTTCGAAAACCCCGTTACGGCCGGCCGCAGGGCGTTTGAGAGCATCAGGCCGGCGATGGGCTGCTTCGCCGAGATTGAGGTGATGTTGATGATGCGGCCGCCGCCCTGGCGCCGCATGTGCGGAACCGCCTCCATGCACAGGAGCACCGTGCTCAGCAGCACCAGGTCGATGGCGTCCCGCCAGTCCGACTCGGTCGTCGCGGCGAACAGGCCGGCCTTTGGCCCGCCGGAGTTGGTGACGAGGATGTCGAGGCGGCCGAAATGCCGCACCGTCTGATCGACGAGCCTCGTGATGTCGGAGCGCCGGGAAACGTCCGCGCCGATGGCCAGCACGTCGGCGCCGGTTTCCGCCTGGATCTCAGCCGCGGCGGCCTCGAGCGTGGGCATGTGCCTGGCGCACATCGCCACTTTCGCTCCCTCCGCCGCCAGCCCTAACGCAGCGGCCTTGCCGAGTCCCCGGCTCGCCGCACACACCAGCGCCACTTTGCCCGCGAGTCCTGTGTCC
>CAYXQK010000039.1:0-4721 GCA_964467445.1 uncultured Syntrophaceae bacterium | reverse complement strand
CAGGCGACCGTGATTTTCGCGCGCCATGTGTACGGCCTGCTCTCCATTTTCCGCCAGAAGGATATCGTATCCGTCCTTCTCAAGCACTTTCCTGAGCGAGCGCCGGACGCCTTCCTCGTCGTCCACCACCATCAAGCCGATCATGATTCCCTCCTGTGACAGGGCAGTTCGATCGTGACGACCGTTCCCTGTCCCAGTTCACTGTGAACCTGTATGGTTCCACCGTGCCTTTTGATGATTTCATGGGAAATGTATAGACCCAGACCCGTTCCCTGGCCAACCTCTTTTGTCGTATAGAAGGGTTTAAAAATGTCTTTGAGATGCGCCTCGGGAATTCCCAAACCCGTGTCTCCAATTTCGACGATCACCCGATCGGAATCTTTCTGATAACGGGTTTTTAACGTGACCTTTCCCCTGCTCTCCGGCAGGGCTTGAATGGCGTTCTTGATGATGTTGATGAAGACCTGGCCGATATTTGCAAAATTCCCCTGCACATCAGGCAGGTTTTCCTCATATTTCTTATCGATGTCCACATGCAGGTATTTGTACTGATTATAAAGGACGCGCAGGGCATCATCAAGGGCGGCATTAATGCGAACCGGCTCCACATAGGTCTGTGTCTGCCGGGAAAGACCCAGGAGGCTCTTGACGATGTCCCCTGCCCGCCGGAGCTCCTTCAGGGAAAAACGCAGATCATCCTCGATGTCGTTGCGTGCCTTGTCCCCCACGTCCCCTTCGCGCATGGATTCCATGCTGGTCTGGATCAGGCTCGACGCGCTGGCCAGGGGATTGTTCAGTTCATGGGCCGTACCCGCCACAAGTTGCCCGATTGCCGCCAGGCTTTCGGACTGGATGAGCTGCTTTTGTGTCCGGTCCTTTTCCTCGAGGGCCTGGTAAAGATCGGCCGTTCTTTGTTCGACTTTCTTCTCCAGTTCCAGATTCATCTGCTCCAGCGCTTCATACATCCTGGCATTATCAATGGCCGTCACGCTCTGATTCGCAATCGTGGACAACAATTCCATATCCTCGTGCACGAAAAGCTGACCTGATTTTTTTTGATCCAGTCCGATGATTCCGATGAGGCGATCCTTCGAAATCAGGGGAACGAGCAGAACGGCCTGTATTTTCTCGAATATCCCCAGTATCTCCTGTTTATCGTTGAATCCGCTTGATTTTCGCTCAATGAACAATTTATTGAGTGGCCCTCTGTGCGCCTCCAGGCAAGCGACGACCGGATGCGCGCGATCAATCATGGCCACGCATTGTTCCGCTACAAACTCATCTCGATTTGTAAAATTTTCAAAACGATCCTGCTTGTCATTATAAATAAAAAGACAGACATGCGTGACATGAAGGGCCGCATCAATGGATTCCAGCAGAAGGTTCCGGATCTGATCCAGCTTCAGCAGGGACGTCATTTCGCCGCTGATGTCCTTGAGCAGTTGATTGTAGTCATACTGGCCCCGGAAAAAAAGCCGGTCGATAAACGCCTGCACTTTCTTCCGGATCGGATCGAACAGCAGGATCATCAGAAGGGCCAGGAAGAGGGGGAGGATCAAGGGGTGCTTCTGCCCCGCCTCCCAGAAGAGGGCATTAAAGAGGGCGATGATGCTCACGTAAATGACGGTCAGGACGGCGGTCAGGATAAAATAGGCGGTTCCCTTTCGAAGCAGAACGCCCAGATCAAGCAGGTCATACTTCAGCACGCCGAAAGCCAGAAAAACGGAGGGGATGAAGCTGAAATTTCCCATGGGGTAGATATTGAAGCCCATGACGGGCAGGATATTCAGCGCAACGAGCAAGGCGCTGATCCCCATGCCCCCCAGAATGTATTTAATCCGGTTTTTCCGCTGGTTGTCCTGGGTTGCTTTCATTGCTGAAAACAGCACGAATAAACAGTAAAAAACCGTGAAGAACGACAGGACGGAAAAGACATGGAAAACCGGACCGGCTCTGGCGATGGTTCCAAAGGCATATTCGTGGAAACCGCTGATGAACCAATCCGAAAAAACAAAAAAGAGAAACGCCACGCTCATGAGATACGCGCCTGTCTCAAGCCACCTTCTGCTTTTCAGGCGCAGAAAGGCATGCACGAACTGGATGTAAATGGGCGGGCTGAAGACAAAAAACACATAGATCATCCGGTCCAGCTTCAACGCAAGCGTTTTATCGGACAGGATGGAAACCAGCGCCACGTCCAGATTGATGAGCGCACCCAGCAGGCACATGCCGGCAAAGAGGATATTGGTGGATCTGCGGGGACCGCGCAGGAAGGAAAGCAGACACAGGAAGGTCAGGACGAAAAAACCGAGGACAGGCGGAATGGCAAAGGCGTATGATGTCCGCAGATAGTCGACGATCATATCCCCCAATCCGCCTTTCAGAAGGATGCGCTGTCAGCGCTGGAAATTTAAAACCGCTGATCCCATTTCACTGAATCGATATCGACAACCAACCTTTCCGAATGCCGTTCCGCTAAAAGACAAATACGGCTGCCGCCAGAACTGTCGTAAAGCCGGTTTTCTTGACAATGCTCGACTGGGTGGTATTCCGGGTGCTGACGATTTTCCCGCTGATCTTGAAGATCTCTTTCTTCTCGTCCCAGCTCTCGTCGATATTGAAATCAATGCCCAGGGTGGAGGCCAGCATGGCGGCGGCAAGATCTTCCGCGTAATCGCCCGCCTGTCTTTCCGTCTGGCCGAAGGAATGGTGTTCACTGATGTAACCGTACGTTGTCTTATCCGCCGGGATGGCGCAACCGACCGACGCCGCCAGCAGCCTGCGCGGCTCATTGCTGCAGCAGCGGCTCAAAACGCAATAGGTGATCGCGCCGGGCCTCAGTGCCTCCAATCCCCGCGCTTTGGAAATGACCTTACAGCCTGGAGGGAGAATGCTGGATACCTGGACAAGATTACATTTTTCTATACCGGCGTCCCGAAGCGCCAGCTCAAATGAGTGGAGTTCCTCTTTGTGGTTCCCCACGCCTTTTGTAAAAAAAATCATCTTGGGCACGTAAGCGTTCAATGTTTATCTCCTTTTAGAAATTTTTCTGTTTATATTTTTCAAAGCATACCCCATCATGCGGTACGTCAGTTTTGCCGCAAGAAAATCAGGGGCGACGAGTCCCGGGATCGGTGAAAGTTCCACCACATCAAACCCGCGGATGCGGCATTTTTCCGAGACGGCCCGGATCAGGCGCAAAAGATCCTTCCAGCCGATCCCGCCCGGCTCCGGTGTTCCGGTCGCCGGCATAAACGCCGGATCGAGGACATCCAGATCAACGCTGATATAAACGTCGCCCTTCAGATGACCTGCAATGGCTTCACACCAGCCCTTATCCTCAAGGACATAGTCCGCAGAGAAGCTCTTGACCGGGCTGTCAGCCAGGAAAGCGGCCTCTTCCGCACTCAGGCTCCGGATGCCCGCCTGGACCAGCGGACAGCATTCCGAAATCCGCCGGGCGACGGAGGCATGGCTGTAAGGGCTGCCCTGATAGGCGTCCCGCAGGTCGGCGTGGGCATCGAATTGCAGCACGGACAGCGCCGGATATTTCTCTTTGAGCGCCTGGACACAGCCGAATGATATGCTGTGCTCCCCGCCCAGCGTCACGGGGATCTTGCCGGCTGCGATCACCTCCGCCGTTTTCCGGCGGATGGTCTCAATCATCTCCTTCGGCCCACGGGCATCCGCTTCCAGAAAAGGAAAGGTATGGATCCCGCACCGGTAGGTTTCCTGACCAAGCTCCTCGTCGTAGAGTTCCATGTTGGCGGATGCATCCAGAATCGCGGCCGGTCCCAGACGCGATCCGGACCGGTAGGTGGAGGTCAGGTCATAGGGCACGGGAAGGACCACAAACAGGGCCCTTCCAAAGTCGGCATATTTCGGTTCGATGCCGCCGAAATTCATTGATCACTCCTCTTGGTAACGTCGCGTGACTAACACATTCATTTTCCAATGTCCAGTGAGACCTTTGAAAAATGCCTTCGCCGCCGCTCAAAATCTTTTTCGTATAAAATATTATAAGGCAAAAATATGATTTAAATAAATAAATTAGTCTAAATTCTGGAAAGTCGAAAAATCTTTCATTCGCCGCTTGCGAACCATTTTTCACGGCGATGCAACGATCTCCAGTAGTATATATCCTCCCCGTCATTTCCACACCGGCGTCTCATAATAGCAGAGGCGGTAATGGCCGTTTTCGTAATGAAGATAGGACTTGTGCCGGGTCCAGTCCCCCAGTGTCGCAAAGGTCTTCGACCGGCCATCCACCAGGAATTCTTTCAGGACAGGCTGGTGCGAATGCCCCAGAATAACCGTATCAAATCCCTCCCGGAATTTGTCCATCGAAAACGCGAGCATTCTCTGTACAAGACGGTCTTCCGATTCCAGGGATAAACTCCGGCTGGTATATGAACTGAGTCGGGCCAGACGCCAGAGAACGGCGGAGGGGGTTCTTGTCTGTATTTCGTAAAACAGCCGGCTGCGCAGGATCTTCCGTAGGATCATATATTTTTTATTGTTCCGGTCCACCAGGTCGCCGTGTGCCAGCAGCGTCTTTCGACCATCCAGCTCGATCACGGCCCAATCTTCATAGACATTCATGCCCAGTTTTTTTCCGAAATAGCTTTTCAGAAAAAAATCGTGGTTGCCTTCGCAAAACGTGATCTGAATACCCGCTGCCTTGAGCATGACGAGTTTTTCAATGATCTCTTCAAACTCCG
>CAYXQK010000038.1:0-12368 GCA_964467445.1 uncultured Syntrophaceae bacterium | reverse complement strand
TTTCGGGATGCAGCGCGGCATACATGACGCAAAAGGCGCCTCCCATGCAGATCCCAATCAGATTGATCTTCTGGATGCCATGTTTATTGCGGATCAGTTCAATCACATTATCCATATAGCCGTTGACATGGTCGTCAATGGTCACATAGCGATCCTTGCGCGTGGGGTAGCCCCAGTCCATCATGTACAGGTCAATGCCCTCTTTCATAAAAGTTTTGACCACGCTCCGGTCCGGCTGCAGATCCAGCATGGTTTCCCGGTTGATCAAGGCGTATATGACCAAGAGCGGCGTCTTGAGCTGGGGATCGCCTTCGAGTCGGTAATGCTTCAGCTTGATGCGGTCTTCCTCATAAACCACATCATAGGGGGTCACGGCGACATCGGAAGACAGCGGACCCAGCAAGACTTCTGATGCCCTTGTCACCCTTGCCTGCGCCTTTTCGGCATCCTCAGCAAGATTTGCTAAAATGAGGTCGAGGGGAATTTTAGGTTGACTCATCGATTCGGCCTCCTTTCAGGAAAATGGAATGATCACGATGCCTTTGACAATTGACCTTCCAGCTGCTTAACCCTTTTTTTCAGAATGTGCAGATCCTTATAGAGTTCATCCATCTCCTTGTAGGTCGGCACCGGCAGGGCCTGCAGCATATCCTGCAAGACCTCGTTTTTGGAAATGATAAACTCCGACAGATGATTGAACAGCTCCGACAGGGTTTTCTTATATTCAGGCGATTTGAAGAGCGTCATGTAGTGACCCTCCAGCACCTTGATGAACATGTTGTAATATTCCTTGGACTCCTTGGGAAGTCTTCCTTCCTTGGCCAGGTCGTCAAGCTGCTGCTGCACGACTTTGAACGATTTTTCAAAGGGGAGGTAAATGAGCGACATAAACTCCATGGCGACAACGTGCATCACATTGAGCTTGTCGAGAAACTGATTGAACCTTGCCTGATAGGACCGGGTCAGTCCCAACTGCGGGGTGTAGAAGAGTTGCTGGAGTTCCTGCTCGTAGATTTCTTTGAGGGTTTTGAACAGCTCCTGATCGATGCTGTCAAACTGATAGGCCTCGACCTGTTGCCCGATCTTTCCGGCCCGTTCAATATTTTTTTTCTGCATTTCAAAACAGGCATCCCAGGTTGCCTCCGCAATTTTCATGAAGACATCCGGCATCGTACCCATTCCCCTGAATACGGCATCAGCGGTTTCGGGCTCGTTCAGTGTGGACGAGAGGGATTGCCACATTTTCATGGCGGCTTCCCATGATTCGACGGACCGGCTTTTTGTCCCTTTCTCCGGTGCGGCAGCAGGCATGGCGCTTGCGATCTTCATCATTGACGACCAGAGATCATTGCTGGTCTTCATCCATTCCGCAAAGGGTGGCGCGTTGTCGGATCCGGCCTGCCGGCGCTCATCCATGTTTCACCTCATGATTCATTGGAAGGCTAATAAAATTGATAAATATGCATAATACAGGGAAAGAAGGAGCCATGACTTCACAGCCTGGTCGTTTACATACCATTGAGGGCACCAATCGTCAATGAATATTCACCAAAGGTTTGTTTTCAATGGTTTAACAACTCATCCCATGCCATGTTGCTGAAGGTATGGTGGAGCGAATGATCATCATCCACGACATGGTGGCTGAGATTGGGAAAAACCTCTCGCGCAATGGACTGAACCGCCTCCGGCGGGACGACATCATCGAAACGGCCATGATAGAGCACGACATGGATTTCTATCCGACGGGTCAAATAAGGCTGGAACTCAGCCAGGTCCAGAGCCGGGGCGAGTAAAATCAGTTTCCTGACGGTCAGGGGGTTCCGGCAGGCATAGATAGCCGCCATGAGTCCGCCATAACTGGATCCGACCAGGATCAAATCGGGTTTGTCCTGCAGCAGGCGATTCAGCTTGTCCATGCGCCGATCCAGGGGGCCGACAAAATCCTCAAGAATCATGTCGGGATATTTACGCCTGAAAAATTCGCCTTTAGTACCATGGCTTGTGCTTTCAAGGCCGTGGATAAATACCCTCGTCAGGGGCATGGTGATCACCTTTGTGTTGAAAATGGCCGGCCGGGCATTGCTTTTCCATTGATTTGATTATGTCAGTATGTTAGGAAACCCGCAAGTAAAAATAACGATACTTTGTGAGAGCTTTGCATAACCGGTGAAAAATGGTTCGCAAGCGGCGAATCAAAGATTTTTCGCATTTCCAGAAATTAGACTAATTCATCGATTTCAATAATATTTAAGCGTTATCATATTTCAAGCGAAAAAGATTTTGAGACGCGGCGAAGCCATTTTTCACCGGTCTCTTTTGAATGTGTGGAGTGCTTTATGGCTTTGGTTGTTCCATTGAGGGTATTGCGTCCGAGAGAAGCTTACGTCAGGGCTGTCGCCTCGCCCCCTTATGATGTGCTCAGTCGGGACGAGGCGGTCAAAATGGCCGCCGGCAACCCCCTCAGCTTTCTGCGTGTGGAAAAATCGGAGATTGATCTGCCGTCAGATGTTGATATGACGGACGACCGCGTTTTTCAAACGGCCCGAAATAACCTGCAGCGCCTGGAGGATCAGGATGTATTGATCCAGGAAGACCCCCCCGGTTTTTTCATCTACAGCCAGCAGATGGGGGATCATGTGCAATACGGGATCACGGCCGGCATCAGCATTGCTGAGTATGAATCCGGCCGGGTCAAGAAACACGAACAGACCCGCGCGGAGAAGGAGATCGAAAGAATCCGGCATATGGCCGCCGTTAATGCGCAAACGGGTCTTGTCTTTGTGATCTATCGAAACGTGCCGGCTATTGATAAAATGGTGGCAGCGGCCATCCGGGAGCGCCCGGTCTACGATTTCAAGACAGATGACGGGATCATCCACCGGGTCTGGGCTCTGCAGAAGGACCAGGACATCGCTTTTTTGAAGGAGGCGTTTGCAGGCATCGGACCCCTCTATATTGCCGATGGTCATCACCGGGCGGCGGCCGCCGCCGCAGTGGGTCGGATGAAAAAAAAGCAGAACCCGGCCGATCGCGGTGATGAGCCCTATCATTTCATCATGGCGACTCTTTTTCCCGATAATCAACTGCGGATCCTGGATTATAACCGGGTCGTGCGTCATTTGAACGGCCTCGGGCAGGATGAGTTTCTGAATAAAATCAGGGGAAAATTTCATGTTACACCGGGCTTCACGCAAAAAAA
Source organism: uncultured Syntrophaceae bacterium (assembly GCA_964467445.1). Lineage (GTDB taxonomy): Bacteria > Desulfobacterota > Syntrophia > Syntrophales > Fen-1087 > JAPLJM01. The sequence continues at coordinate 9,169 of CAYXQK010000038.1, read as the reverse complement.
GCCGGCGCTGATGCATACATTCGGGATGTACCTGCAGGGACAATGGTATGGGCTGGAGGCGAAAGGGGAGACCCTGGGTATCGATGATCCGGTGCGCCGTCTCGATGCAACGATCCTGCAGGACCACCTGTTAGAACCTGTGCTTGGCATTGGCGATCCCCGGACAGACTATGGAATCGAGTTTGTCGGCGGCGCCCGGGGCATGGATGAGCTGGAAAGGATGGTGGATTCAGGTGATTACGCCGTGGCTTTTTCGCTCTATCCCACAACGCTTGCCCAGTTGATGGATGTTGCGGACGCCGGCCGGATGATGCCGCCGAAGTCGACCTGGTTCGAACCGAAATTACGAAGCGGGATATTCGTGCATCGCATTGACTGAGAAAAGCCTGATCTTCCAGCGACCATGAAAGCTCTCTGAACACAGGAGGTAGGCGGGAAAATGTCGAGTCCCGTGGTAATCAGCGCCGGGGAGACCGTTGATCAGATTCTGGAGGGGAAATTAAAAGTCATTCAGAAAGAAAGAGGATGCCGCTTTTCCATCGACGCCCTGCTGCTTTCCTGTTTTATCCACCTCAAGGACGGTGATCATGTCCTTGATCTGGGAACGGGGGGCGGCATTGTTCCGATGATCCTTGCGAAAAGATGGACCTGCGGCCGGATTGCCGGTCTGGACATCCAGGACGATCTGATTGATATGGCCAGACGCAGTGCGGTCCTGAACCAGATGGCCGACCGTGTCGAATTTATCCAGGGCGACATCAGGCGGATTAAAACTCTTTTTGAGGCCGGTTCCTTTGACGCGGTTACCTTCAATCCTCCGTACCGCCAGATCCATTCCGGTCGCATAAATCCGAATAGTGAGAAAGCGATCGCACGGCATGAATTAAAGGCGACCCTTGACGACTTTCTGCAGGCAGCAGCCCATGTTCTGAAAATGAAAGGCCGTATTTTTGTGATTTATCCGGCCGCGCGGGCGGTGAGACTGTTCAGCCGGATGCGGACACTCCGCCTGGAGCCAAAACGAACGGCGCTGGTTTACTCAAATCCGGTTTCTGAGGGGGAGTTTGTTCTCGTTGAAGGTTCAAAGGGGGGGAACGAATCCTTGAAGGTCCTGCCCCCCCTTTTTATTTACGAGCGTGAGGGGGGGTACACGCAGGCCATGCAGCGGATTTTCATTGATCTTGCTGCTTTTCCATCATCCGTCGCCGGGTGATTTCTTTTTTCATGGCCCTCTTCAGGATATCACGCAATTCCTCATCAGCAATTGCGGCGAGACTTTCTTCGATCATTTTTTTATCCCGGGCTTTCAATGCAGGCACTTTGTCTGAGATGAAAACCCGATCCCTTTTTGCTGCGGCAGAAACGGGAATTTCTCCGATGGCGAAAAAAATATTTTCGAGAGGATCTCGTTGATTCAGATGATTGAATTTCTCGAGGATATCCTGCTTCATGAAATGGAGCTGCTGCATCCAGGCGGAGTTCGCGACCTTGACAAACAGGACAGACTTCCTTATGCAGTCCGGGCGTGTATGGGCGGCGATCCGGGGGCCGACAGCCTGAAACCAGACGGTCCGGAGGCGCCGATCCTCCATTTTCAGGGGAATGTGATGTTTCTTCAGTACCTTATGCAGGATGTCGTCGATCCGTTGCAGTTTGGCTGATTGATATCGTCTTCTCATCGAATGATCTTCTTCCCGAGTCATGGGAGTGCTCTTTTTCAAGCTGGAGGTTAAAATGAATTTACAGGAAATGATCGATAAAGTCAAAATGCATCCGGATTATCCGAAAGCCGGCATGATTCTCTGTCATAACGGGGTTGTACGATCCACGTCGCGCGCCGGCAGGCCGGTTTCGGAGTTGACGGTCAGGGTGGAGCGGCAGCCGTTGCAGAAAATCATCGATGATATTCGGCAGCGCCCCGGGATTGTTGAGGTTCTCGTTGAAATCCGGGAGGGCAGGCTTCATCCGGGCGAGGATGTCATGTTTATTGTTGTAGCCGGGGATTTCCGGGAAAATGTCTTTTCTGCGCTTATGGATATGGTCAACCGGATTAAAACGGAGGTCACCCGGAAAATCGAAATCTGATCCGGATTAATAAGATGCCGTAACGATTGCATTCTGACATGGTTTTATTTCTTTTTTTTCGATATAAGGGAACGGGGCGTCTCATTCCACGGCTGCTTGCAGACCAGGAAACCGGCCAGGCGGCTTGATTTGCAGCATGTAAAGATTCGACCCATCATAACCGCCTGAACCGGGGACAATCAGCCAGAAGGTTTCTTTATTTGCCTGTTTTCAAGTCCATAGCCGGGCGTATCGCGGAAACAGCCTGGATGCGCAACGCCATGAACAATGGCGATGCCCCGCACGTCTTTAAGGAAAAGCCGGCCATTCAGGTTTATGTGGGCATTGGGCTGATTCTGATCAGCTACGTTATCGGCTGGCCCGCTGTGGGGATGCTTGCCCTGATTGCGTTTTACACCGGGGAGCCCCTGATTTTGGCTATTGGCGGCCCCCTTGTTTACGGGCTGTCCCATTTGGTCTTTTTGGCCGGGTTGTATCTTGCCGGGAAGCGCTACGCCCTTGCACTGGCGCATTGGGCTTCCAGAAAGGCTTTGAAAAGGCTCTCCGGGGGGAAGAGCTGAAAATTCGCTTATACTTATAGAAACGAGGACGAATGTATGGAAGAACTGATTCAGGAATTGAAAATCAAGATTATTGAAACCCTGTCCCTTCTGGATACAAGACCCGAAGATATTGACACGGAGGCCCCCCTGGTGGGGGCGGAAACCGGACTGGACTCCATTGACGTTCTGGAACTGGTCATGATGATTGAAAAGGATTATGGCGTTAAAATTGACAACAAGGAATTGGGGGTGAAGGTCTTCGCTTCGGTGAATGCTTTGGCCCGGTATATTTATGAAAAACGAACGGAGACCGTTCATTGACGAACGTGCGTGTCTTTGTAACCGGTGTTGGGATCATCAGCCCTCTGGGCCGAGGGCGACAGGCCACCCTGGCCGCACTCCAGCGAGGAGACAGGGTGATCAAGCCCGTCAGCCTTTTTCCCGTTTCCCACACAGAACCGCTTCCCGTGGGTGAAATCGCCGGATTCATTGAAACGGAGTCGGTTCCGCGCACCCATGTGCTCGCGCTGCTGGCCGCACAGGAAGCTATTGCCGGTGCGCATGAACCACCGGACGCAATCGTGCTGGGTGTCTGCAGCGGTGGGATGCCCGCCACGGAAACCCTGCTCAAGGAAAAAATTCTTGATCCTTCCTGCTACCGTTATCATGCGACCGGATCGGTTGCCGCCCATATCGCCCGCGCGGTGGGTTGCCAGGGGCCGGTCCTGACGGTTTCAACCGCCTGTTCCTCGGGGTCTGTTGCCCTGTCCATTGCAATGGAGATGCTCAGGTTCGGCAAGGCGCGCAACGTCCTGGCAGGCGGGGCTGATGCCCTCTGCCGGATGACGTACTATGGTTTTCATGCGCTCCAACTGGTCGATGCCGCGGGCGCCCGCCCGCTTGACCGAAACCGGCGCGGCATGACCGTGGGGGAAGGCGCGGCCATGCTGCTGCTGACAGCGGCCGAAGCCCCTCCTCTCGGCGCTCTGGGAGAGCTTCTGGGCGCCGGCCTGTCCTGCGATGCCTATCATCCGGCGGCGCCGCAGCCGGAGGGCCTGGGGGCGCTTCAGGCGATGCAGGATGCACTGGCCGGCGCGGGCATGAATGCGTCGGAAGTGGACTACATCCACCTGCATGGAACCGGGACGATAGACAATGATCTGGCGGAAGCCCGGGCCCTGAACACGCTCTTTGCCCCGCAGATGCCGCTGTTGTCCTCGACGAAGGGCGCCACCGGCCACACCCTGGGGGCCGCCGGGGCGATGGGGGCTGCGATCGCCGTCATGAGCATTTGCGAAGGGCTCGTTCCGGCAACCAGCGTCTGTGATGATCCCGACCCGGAACTAAAATTGCAGCCGGTGTTAAAGCCTTTACAAAGGAAGATTCAGCGGGTAATGGTCAACGCCTTTGGATTCGGCGGGAACAATGCCTCCCTGGTGATCGGAAATCCGGACCCATACAACAGAGGCCTCGCTGTTCGTCAAGCACGTCCCTTGCGCATAGACGGGATGGCTTGTCTGACCGGTGCGGGAGATGCGCAAGCAACAATGACCCGCCTGATCGCGGGCGCTTCCGTCCAGGGCGTGCTGAATTTTGAGGCCCTGGCGACGCACCTGCCGCAACGGGTTGTCCGCCGTCTGAAGCGCCTGCCGCGCATGGCTTTAACCCTTGCCGCCGCTGCCTGTACCGGAAAGGAAGGCATCGGACCGCCGCAGTCTATCTTTTTCGGCACCGGCTGGGGGCCGCTTTCGGAAGCCCACGACTTTCTGATGAAACTCTATGAATCCGGGGAACAGTTTACCAGCCCCACGGATTTTATCGGATCGGTGCATAACGCGGCCGCCGGCCAGGTGGCTCTGCAGTTACAGGTGACCGGACCGAATATCACAATGTCCGGAGGAGATTATTCCTTCGAGCAGGCCCTTTTGACCGCCATCCTGCTCAACCATGAGCCGGGGAAACCCTTTCTCCTGATCGGTGTCGATGAGTATCATCCTGTTTTTACCCCGCTGTTTGAACCGGCTACCGACCGGGATGCTCCACCTGCCGACGGCGGCGCCGCCTTTTTCCTCGCCCCGGGTGCAGACAAAGGCTTGAGCATCTTTTCTCTCGATTTTGCCCATGCCTGGCGGCATCCGCAGGTGATCCCATCCATGATCAGCCGCATCGGGGGACAAGAACGGATCAGAGAACGGTATGCCGCCGTTTTCGCCGGGATACCGGCTGCTTATGAGGAGTCCGGCCGCCGGCAGTTGAAGGAATTTTTAGATTCTACCGGATTCAAGGGCCCCGTGGTCGATTACCGTCGCTGGACCGGTGAATTTGCCTCCGCTTCCGCCGTGGCGGCTTTTCTGGCCGCACAATGTATTCAACGAAATGAAATCCCTGAACAAATGCGCGGTCAAAAAAAATGTTCCCTGTCTGACCGGGGCATCCTTCTGCTCGGACTGGGTGATTTTGTCACGGCAGTGGAGGTGATGCCATGAAGGTTGCCGGAGATGAAGCGACGGATATGGTCATCATCGGTTCGGGTATCGGCGGACTGACTGCGGCCATTATTCTGTTGAAGCTCGGCTACCGGGTAACCATCGTCGAAAAAAATCCGCTGCCGGGGGGGCTGATGCGCAGCTATCTCCGGGAAGGAATCGTCTGCCCTGTCGGCGTCCACTATGTTGGGGCTCTGGGCAGCGGCCAGCCTCTCCGGCGGATGTTTGACTATCTTGGCGTGACCTCAAAAATTGCCCTCGAGCGGATGGGCGCGAACGGCATCATCGACCAGTACATTTTCAATGATTTTACCTTTAATCTTCCCGAAGGCATCGACCCTTTCGAGGAGAATCTGCGACAGGCGTTTCCGCAGGATCAACAGCAGATTACCCTGATCATGAAGAACCTGCGTGATATTGCCGGTCAGATGGGTCGGCTCGAAAATCTGTTTTCCCCGGACCGTGATTTTTTCCTGAAAGAGGCGCTTTTTGCCTCACTCGGTGATCTGCTCCGCGAATCGAACTGCTCTCCAGGCCTGCGCGGCGTTCTGGGCATGACCTGTTCCTGGATCGGCGTCCCGCTGGATGAATGCCCCGTCTATTATCACCATATGGCGCTGGCGTCCTATCTGTTTTCTTCGTGGCGATGCAATGGGACTCAGATGGCGGATGCCTTTGTCAGCAGGGCAAGGGAGCTTGGTGGAATCATCATGACCGGCGATCCTGTGGAAAAAGTCCTGGTTCATGAAAAGACGGCTGCCGGTGTTGTTCTTAAATCAGGCCGGACCATCAGGGCCTCCACGGTCATTGGCGCCATTCATCCGAAGACATTACTCCCGCTGCTGCCGGCTGGCGCCGTGCGGCCCGTCTATATCGACCGGATCCTTCAACTGCAGGATACGCATGGCGTATTCTGCGCCCATTTCTCCGTGGACGCACAGGATCACAAGGAGATACCCTATAATGTCTTTAAAGTAGAAACGGATGAAGAGGGCGGCATCTTCGATGTGGTATTCTATCAATTAAGGATGTCCGAACAGCCGGGGGTGAATCTATTCACCCTGATCACATCCATTGAGCCCGAAGCCTGGCGGCCCTGGGAAAATACCCGGACAGGCCATCGCGGTCTGGACTATATCGAGGCGAAAAAAAAGAAAGCAGAAGAACTGATCCGGCGAGCCGCAAAGATATTTGGCTCCTTCAAGGACGTCAAATGTCTCGATGCCTACACCCATTTAACCCTTCGGGACTGGGTCCATACCCCCGGCGGGTCGGCCTACGGCGTGCTGCGTTCGACCCGGCAACTGACCCGTGCGGCCATGTTGAACCGCACCAGCATCCAGGGGCTCCATCTGGCTGGTCAGAGCGTGCTGGCGCCGGGCGTCTTCGGGACGACGCTGGGTTCGTTCCACGCGGTCCGGCACATCATCGGTCCCGACAGGTTCGGCAGGGAAGTGGTACTGTCGTGAAAACGCTGCCCGAGGAGGATGGACGTCATGGGCTCTGATAAGCCCGGTATGACAGTGGTTTCACCGGCGCAGCGAACAGGATTTGCCGCCATCGGTCTGTCTGCCGTCCTGTTTCCCTTTAGCGCGACCTGGGCGGCTTTGCCCCTGGTGATTTTTATTTTGCTCTGCGCGGCAGCCTCCTTTTCCCCGAGGTCCTCCTTTTTCCTTCCCGTGATCAGCCGCGGCCATACCGGTCAGAAAGCCGTCGCCCTGACGTTTGATGACGGACCTGACCCGCTGACAACACCGCAGCTGCTGGATGTGCTGGCGCGACATGGCATGAAAGCGACATTCTTTGTTTCAGGCCAGTCGGCGGAACGCTATCCGGAATGGATCGAGTTGATTCTATCCCGGGGACATTTGGTCGGTAATCATTCCTATAGCCACAACCCTTGCCTGATGCTGTGTCGTTTTGAAAAACTTTTTCTGGAGATCGCAACCGCCCAGGATATTTTCAAGAAACTGGGCATTTTACCATTTGCCTTCCGACCGCCCGTCGGCCTTACAAACCCGAAACTGGGACTGGTCCTGTCGCAACTGGGTATGCTTTGCGTTACCTTCAGTTGCCGGGCTTATGACCGCGGAAACCGGCAAATTCAGGGAATGGCCAGGAAAATTCTCAGGAAAGTCAGACCCGATGACATCATCCTTCTCCATGATGTCCGGCCATCGCAGATCGATGATATTCCTTATTGGCTCCGTGAGGTTGAATCCATCCTGTCCGGTTTGAGGGGGGAGGGATTCTCTGTTCTGCCGCTCAATGAGCTGATTGGAAGGCCTGTCATGAACTATTGTCGGAAAGAAGGATCGTGATCCCGTCTAAAAAAATATTTTGATTGCTGTATGAATCAATGGTATGTAAAAAAATTAGCATGAATGGTTCAATGAGCCGAAGGGGGACCGCATGACCCTTGAGAGCTGGCATTTAATGACCAATCCGAGGGAGAAGGCTCCGGGCTCCCTGATTGCGGAGTTTCAGATCCGGGAAGATTCGCCCTGGTTTGCCGGCCACTTTCCGGATGAACCCATTCTGCCGGGCGTTGCGATCCTCTCCATGGCGGCAGAAATGATCAGACATTTTGAGGGGATCCGGCAAAGGAAAGTCAGGATTGCGGGATTGAAGCGGGTCCGGTTCAGGCTGCCGGTAAAGCCGCAGGATACGGTTACCATGGAGTTGACCCGTGAAAAGGCCGACAGGGTCGTAAGCTACGGGTTTCAGGCTCGCGTCAAGGGAGAAATCGTCTGCACCGGTGTCGTTCTGGCCGAACAGACCGGTGTCGGTTGAAAGGATATTTGTTATTACATCAGGAGGAAATTGAACAAGATGTACATGAATCTGGATAAAAAGGCGCTGGTTCGTCGAATTATTGAAATTATCATCTCTGAGCTGAAACTCGAAGATGTTACGCTGGATACGTTCGATCCGGAACTCGATCTGGTGGATGAGTTGGGGATCGACAGCATGGATCTGGCGACCATCGCACTGGTGCTTCAGGATGAATATAACATCACCATCGATGAGGATGATTATCCCAAGCTCCGGAATGTGCGGATGATTGCCGAATATATATTTGGAAAGAACTGAAACAGCCATGAAGACCGCACAGGAATCCTTTTCCGCTTCTGATGGCAATCCGCCGAAAAAATGGAGATTCGCGGACATGCTGGCGAATCGGGCGGTTCGTGAACGCTGGGAGAAGGTGAGGCAGTACTTTTTCCTGCGCGAGTCAACCTATGATATGACGAACCGCTGCAACATCCGCTGTGATGGCTGCTATTACTATGAAGGGGACAAGCAGTATGCCCGGGAAAACCAGGACCCCGAAGCCTGGCGGCAGCTGATGCGCGCCGAGAAGGCGCGGGGGATCACCTATGTCGTGCTCGCAGGCGCTGAACCCTCCCTGGTTCCCGAAAGCCTGCTTGCCTGCTATGAAGAGATGCCGCTCGGCTCCATTGCCTCAAACGGGTTCAAGCGCATTCCTGAATCCGTGGGTTACAAAATCCATGTCTCCGTCTGGGGCAATGACGACACCAGCCTGCGCATCCGCAGGGCCAAGCACCTGCTCGTCAGGCAGATCGAAAATTATCAGCAGGACCCCCGGGCCGTGTTCGTCTATACCTTTACCCGGGACAATATCGATGAAGCCTGCGGTGTCGTCGAAACCCTGGCGGCGCAGCGCTGCAAATCCACCTTCAACGTCTTTTCGGCGCCCGTCGGCTATCATGGACCCCTGCGGCATGACGGGGAATCCCTGCTGCGGACGCGGGAGGTCATGCTGACGCTCCTGTCTTCATTCCCGGAGCATGTCCTGTTTTCACCCTACAATGCCGTCGCTCATACCCATCCGCTTGGGCTGCATGCGCTGTACGGCTGCTCCTATCCCCGCATGAATCCCTCGACCGATCTCGGCCTGGGGCGATCCTTCCGGCAGTATCATGCGGATCTGAACTGGGACCGGAGCATCGCCTGCTGCGTGCCCGATACGGATTGCGAGGATTGCCGCCACTATGCCGCCGGCAGTGCGGTGGTGACCGCCCGGCTGTTTCG
>CAYXQK010000037.1:0-5944 GCA_964467445.1 uncultured Syntrophaceae bacterium | reverse complement strand
GCTTGAAAATGTCGAGATTCCCGGCGGCCGGATCGAGAGCGATACCAAGGAATATTCCATCAAAATCAAGGGGGAGTTCCCGCGGATTCAGGAATTCAATGACCTGATCGTTGCCTATTACAAGGGCGCCCCGGTGCGCATCCGTGATATCGGGCGTGCGGAAGACGGCATGGAGGAAAAAAGGAATCTTGCACGTTTTAATAGCAAACCCTGTGTCAGCATCGGGATTCAGAAGCAGTCCGGAAGCAATACCGTTGCCATTATCGACCGGGTCAAGCGGGAACTGGTCAATATTCACAAAACCCTCCCACCGGGCATGGAACTCAACATTGCCTTCGATCAGTCCACCTTTATCAATCGGTCCATCAATGAAGTCAAGGGACACCTGATCATCGGCGGGTTTTTTGCGGTCTTGGCCGTTTTTCTTTTTTTGAGAAACTGGCGGACGACCCTGATCAGCGCTCTGGCCCTGCCCGTATCCATCATTGCCACGTTCACCATCATGAAGGCCTTTGACTTTACCTTCAACAACATGAGCATGCTGGCGCTTTCGCTCTCTGTGGGAATTCTCATAGACGATGCGATCATTGTCATCGAGAATATCTATCGTCATATCGAAGAGGGCATGGAGCCGAGGGAAGCGGCCGCTTTTGCAACCTCGGAAATCGGGACGGCCGTCATGGCAACGACCCTGGCCATTGTCGCCATCTTTCTGCCGGTGGCCTTCATGAAAGGCATCATCGGCCGGTTTTTCTGGCAATTTGCCATGACCGTCGTGTTTTCGGTCATGGTTTCCCTGATCGTTTCGTTTACCCTGACGCCGATGATGGCGTCAATTCTCTTGAAGCGCAAAAAAAGCGAAACGGCGGCCATCGTTCCATCCCGATTTCCCTTCCTGTCAAGGATCGGAAACGGCCTTGAGAAGGTTTATAAGAAAACAGAGACAACCTACCGCCATATCCTCGAATTTTCATTGGGCTATCGAAAAACGGTGCTCGTCCTGGCGTTTTTCATCTTCGCTTTCAGCCTTTATATCACGAAGTTCATAGGCAAGGAGTTTGTTCCGGCAGAAGACCAGGGTCAGTTCCTTGTACGCATGGAGGCGCCGATCGACTACTCGATCGATAAAGCCGATGCGCTCTTCATGCAGGGCGAGACGATTGTCAAATCCTTTCCGGAAGCGAACCGCTTTTTCTATCTTCAGGGATTTGGCGCCGGTGGGGCCGGACAGATCAACAAGGCCATCATTTTTACCGGACTCAAGAAGAAAGCGGACAGGAAAAAGAGTCAGGAGCAGCTCAAAGCCGAGATCCGACAGAAACTTAACCAGATTCCCGGCCTGAAGGCGACAGCGGAAGACATCTCGATGATCGGCGGGGGGATCCGGAATGTGCCGATCCAGTACGCCATCCGGGGGCTCGATCTTGACGTCCTGCAGAACTATACCCGTCAGATCACGACGGAATTTGCCAAATTGCCAGGAATTGTGGATGTAGACACGTCGCTGGAGGCAGGCAAACCGGAATTAAAAGTCTTCATTGACCGGAACAAGGCGGCCGATATGGGTATCAGCGTTGGCGCTATTGCCGATGCCGTCAACATCCTGATCAGCGGCGAGGTGGACATTACAAAGTACAAGGATGAAGCAAAGGGCCGGCGATACGATGTCAGAGTCCGCCTGAATCCGGAAGATCGTGTCAATCCCGCTGATTTGGGCAAAATCTACGTTCGTGCCAAAGACGGCCGACTCGTTGAGCTGGCCAGTGTGATCCGGATACAGGAAGGCGGCGGTCCCAGTGTCATTTATCGCGTAGACCGCCAGCGGGCGACGATTGTTTACGCGAGCCTGGAAAAGAAACCCCTGGCACAGGCCATGGAGGAGCTGGACGGCATTTCCGGCAAGGTTCTAACGCCTGGATACACGGCAAGATACAAGGGGGCGGCCGACACCATGAAGGAATCGTTCAAGTATTTGCTATTTGCACTCCTTCTGGGGATCTTGATGGCCTATATGGTGCTGGCTGCGCAGTTTGAAAGTTTCGTCCATCCCTTTTACGTACTGCTTGCCATGCCCCTGTCATTTATCGGGGCCTTCGGGGCACTCCTGCTGGCCGGCAAAACGATCAGCATCTTCAGCCTCATCGGCCTGATTCTGCTCATGGGGCTTGTGAAGAAGAACGCCATTCTGCTTGTGGATTACACGAATGTCCTGCGTGAAAGAGGTTTCACAAGGCGGGAAGCCATCCTCCAGGCCGGTCCGGTTCGTCTGCGGCCGATCCTTATGACCACACTGGCGATGGTTTTCGGAATGCTGCCCGTGGCCCTCGGACTGGGCGAAGGAGCGGAAACCCGCTCGCCGATGGGCATTGCCGTCATCGGCGGCTTGCTGACGTCCCTCTTTTTAACCCTGGTGGTCGTGCCGTCTGCCTACGACCTGTTTGACGACTGGATCGAAAAATTCAAACGCTTCCGGAAAGGAGGAAAGACCCCATGAAAATGGCTATGATTGTTTATTCGCAGGCGGCCGATTATGATGTCATCGCCCGGTTCAAAAAGGCGGGAATCAAATGCTATACCAAGATGGAGCAGGCGCATGGGGAGGGCGACGACACGGAGCCGAAGCTGGGGACGCATACCTGGCCCGGTAAAAACAACGTCTTGTTCATGGCCATTCCGAGCGACCAGAGCGAGGCGGTCCTGGGTGTCGTCAAAGATCTGAAAGAGAACCACCCCCGCGCCGGCGTTAGGGCCTTCATGCTGCCGATGGAAGAAAACGTGTGAGAGATGTGATGTGATGCCGGATGATTTGTTTTCCGCCGACCATATCCGCCAGATCGGGGCGCACGGCCTGACTGAAGCGCAGGTGCTGGAGCAGATTCAAAGGTTCAAAAGCGGCGCTGAACCGATCAGGCTGAACCGGCCATGTACCCTGGGGGATGGCATTATATCCATTCCGGCAGGGGACATGGAAGGCCTCGTCAAACACCACGACCGGGAAGCGGCCCGGGGAAGGTTCATGAAATTCGTTCCGGCTTCAGGAGCCGCCAGCCGCATGTTCAAGGAGTGGTTCCACTGTCTCGATGAAGGCTGTTTTGATACAGAGGCCGCCACACGTGCGTTTGCCGGGGATATCCGGAAATTTGCCTTTTACGAGGACCTGGACCATCTGCTGTCCCGGCGAGGTCAGAGCCTTGAAAGATGGCTTGAGGAGAGTCGTTACCGCGATATTCTGGCGGTCATTTTGACGGCTGAAGGCCTGAATTACGCTTATCTTCCCAAGGCCCTGCTGAAATTTCACGTATACCCGGAGGGCAGCCGCACAGCCCTTGAAGAACACCTCGTGGAGGCGGCTCATTACGTAAAAGATCACAAACGGATCTGCAGGGTCCACTTCACCGTCTCCGGGGAGCACCGTCGTGACGTCGAACAGTATCTGTCCGGAATCAAAAAACGTTATGAACAGCAGTACGACGTCCGCTTCGACATCGATGTTTCCATCCAGAGCGCCGATACCGATACCATCGCCGTCGATATGGAAAACCGTCCCTTCCTTGACGAGGCGGGGAAGCTGGTTCTAAGACCGGGCGGGCATGGAGCGCTGCTTTCCAACCTGAACCGGCTTCCTGCGGGGGATATCATCTTTCTCAAGAATATCGACAATGTCGTTCCCGATCACCTCAAGCCTCAGACCGTCCTGCATAAGAAGATCCTGGGCGGCTATCTGATCACGCTTCAGGAGCAAATATTCCGCTACCTGAGACGACTTGCATCCGATTTTGTGGACAAGAGCGATCTGGATCAGGTCATTTCATTCTGCAAAGAAAGGCTTCAGATTGTTTTTCCACCGCGGTTTACGGACCTGTCTCCTGTGGAAAAGCGGGCCATGATCTTTGCGAAATTGAATCGGCCGATTCGCGTTTGCGGTATGGTTAAAAATGAGGGGGAGCCCGGTGGGGGGCCATTCTGGGCGGATGAAAAGGATGGGACGCAATCACTTCAAATCATTGAGGAATTCCAGATAGATACACGCTCGCAGGCGCAGCAGGCGACATGGTCTCTGGCTACGCACTTCAATCCCGTTGATCTTGTCTGCGGAATCAGGGATTACCGGAACCGGAAGTATGATCTGCGGCAGTTTGTAAATCAGGAGGCTTTTTCCGTCGTGCGGAAATCAGAGAAGGGCAGGGATCTGCGGGCGCTGGAGCTGCCGGGATTCTGGAATGGTTCCATGGCTTACTGGATCACAATATTTGTCGAAGTTCCCCTGAAAACATTCAATCCGGTGAAAACCGTTCATGATTTGCTCAGACCCGCTCACCGAATGGGTGAGGCGGTCTTATCCAGCCGAACCAAACAGGCCATTTCATAAAAGCATGCGCTGTGCCTCCTGCCGCGAGATGGCAATGGTGGTGAAAGACAAATCCCCATGACCCAGTCTGCATAAAGTCTGGCGGGGCTGGTGAGGTGGTTCGCCGCTGTAAAGGATGCACAACGCCGCGGCGATCGTCAGGGTTTGCGGATCGCCGCCTCCGGGGACAAGTGTTGTCGGTCCCGGAACGTCAGCCATATGAATCACCGCGTCATCTTCCACAATCAAAGATTGAATCCCATCATTGTCGCCTTGATCCCGACCAACGATGATCTTGCCGCCTTCCGGAATGCGGAAATGTCTGCCGAATTTCAGGAGTTCGATATCCCGAAGCCCGTAATCCGGCTGATGATTGAAAAGATCCCGCAATCGCCTGGAGTAATTAGGGTCTGTCAGCAGGCACCCCCCGGCAGGAGGAGGGTAGTCGATAATGCCGTAATTCCGGGCCAGGTCCATCTGTATTTTACGGCCGCGTCCCTGAATGGCGAGCAACCTGCTGCGGTCGACTTTTGCTTCCCGCTCCGGTTTCGTTTCCGGCAGAAGCCGTGCACTCAACGGTCTCAGGATGACGTCTCCGTAGCCGGAATTCTTTGCCACCAGGTGGAGGGATTGTTTTGTCTGTGACATGGGACGCTGTCCCAGGACCTCTCCGGTAATAACAAAGTCGGCGCCGGTTGCTTCCATTCTTGCGCCGGCCATTTTCAGCATCAGGGTATGGCAATCAATGCAGGGGTTCATGTTTTTGCCGTATCCGTAGCGGGGCGCATGGAGCATGGGTAGGTAGGCGTCTGTAATGTTGATCACAGTGAGGGGCAGTCCGATTATTTTAGCCGCCGTTGTCGCCTTTTCGGTGCCGAAAAAAGGGGTTTCGAAAACAACGCACTCGACTTCGACGCCCAGCTCAAGCATCATCCTTACCGCCAGGATGCTATCCAGGCCACCTGAAAGAAGTGCGATTGATTTGACTTTCAATATTTTATCAGATCGACTAAAAACCGTCTTTTCCATAAAAAATGCCATGGCCGCAAAGGCCATGGCATTGTATCCCTTTACCAAATAGACGTCAAGACCGGTATCGCGGCGGATTAACGGCCGCTCTTGAAATCGTCTCTCATGAGCTCTCTGGCGATGATCATCCTGCGGATTTCAGATGTGCCGGCGCCGATTTCCCACAGTTTCTGATCCAGGAAGTGACGGGTTACCCCGTATTCGGTGCAATATCCGTAACCGCCGTGAATCTGAATGGCGTCCAGGCCGATCTTGGTGCCCATCTCGCCGCAGTACAGCAGCGCGGCGGCAGCCATCCGGTCGAGGTCTGTTCCCTTACCGCCGGATTTGCTGGTCTGGGCGTCGCAGAATGAGGCGGCGCTGTAGGCCATCCACTTGGAGGCCAGATAGCCGGTATACATATTCGCGATCTTTTCCTGAATGGTTTGGAAGGAGATGATCGGTTTGCCGAACTGGACCCTTTCCTTGGCGTACTTGAGGCTCATTTCCAGGCAGCTTCTCTGTGAACCGAGCGTGCAGCCGGACAGCGTGATTCTCTCCGTGCACAGACCGCTTGTCAGCACGGCG
>CAYXQK010000036.1:0-3984 GCA_964467445.1 uncultured Syntrophaceae bacterium | reverse complement strand
TCTGCTTCCTTTGCCCCATATGGGCCATTGGGATCGATAGTCTCAATCTTGTTGCATGATTGTTTCACCTTCCCAGTATCTCCCGTGCGATGGTCACCTTTTCTATTTCCCTCGTTCCTTCATAAATCTCCACGATTTTGGCGTCTCGGTAGAAATGTTCTATGCCGTACTCAGCTATATATCCATAACCTCCATGCAATTGGACGGCATCGTTAACGACGCTGATCGCTGCTTCGCCTGCAAAGAGCTTCGCAATACTGATGGCCTTGGGGTCAAAAACACCCTGGTCGATGAGCCAGCAGGCCTTGTGGAGCATGTTTCTTCCGACCTCAATTTTTGTGGCCATCTCTGCAATCATAAACTGTACTCCCTGAAAAGAGGCAATGGGTTTACCAAACTGTATGCGCTTTGTAATATGCTTCACGGCTTTATCGAAGGCCCCTTGCGCAGCACCTATACCCTGGGCAGCTGCAAGAAGTCGATTAAGGTTGAAGAGATGCATCACCTGTTTGAAGCCATCGCCCTCCGCTTCTCCAATAAGATTTTTTGCAGGCACTCTTACGTCGCTAAATGAAAGTTCTGCCGTATCGGACGCCCTGATTCCCATCTTTCCCTTAATCTTTATTGCCTCGAACCCGGGCCTGTCCGTCTCTACCAGAATAAAGCTATGTTTCTTGAAGCGATCTTTCGTCTCCGGATCGGTCACACAGAAAACAAGTATGAAGTCAGCGATAGTCCCATTGGTAATAAAGGTCTTGGTTCCATTGATAACGTATTCGTCACCATCCTTCACTGCGTTGGTCGCGGCCATGAATACGTCGCTTCCTGCGCCAGGCTCGGTGATACCGCAACCCATAATGGCTTGGCCTGAACGGATCAGAGGGAGATACATCTTCTTCTGTTCCTCTGTGCCGAAGTCCTGCAAGATTTCTGCACCGAAGGCAGTAAGGAGCAAATTGCCGCAGCCAGGGTCAATGCGCCAAAACTCCTCCATCAAGATAGCAGCTTCTGTGAAACCAAGCCCGGCTCCTCCATACTCCTCTTTTATGAAAACACCTATGAAATCGAGCTCGCACGCCTTCTTCCAGAGTTCCCTTGGAAACTCCTCCTTTTCATCGCATTCTCTCGCAACCTCGGGAAACTCCTTCTCGGCAAATTCCCGTGCGGCCTTCTGGATATCCTTTTGTACTTCTGTAAGTGCAAAATTCATATTGTACCCCCATGTTATTAGTTGCGTATACGCCTATGTGATAATGCCTTTCAAGTCTTCTAAGTTCGATCTGAACCACATTTGTGCACAGCGACAATTAAAGATTTGAAGAGCTGTCATCCTCAATATAGTTGAAGGCCTGACACACCACTTTTCGTGTCTCCTCCGGAGTAATCACAGCGTCAAGCCAGTTCTCATAAGCCGCATCCCAGATAGAAGCCCCCTTACTAAGGTTCTCCGCCGTCTTCTTCCTTGCTGCTGGCTTTTTTTCCTGCTCGACATGCTTGGTAAGTATTGCAGCACCTATATCGGGAGATATGAAGCTTATTTCTGCATTTGACCATGCCGCAACGAACTGTGCACCCGAAGCACCCATTCCGAGGAAGTAGTAAGCTGCTCCATAAGCCTTCCTTATAATAACCGTAATCATTGGAACATCTACTGCATCGAGTACACGTGCATGGTTGGCGACAGCATTCAGCATCCCATCCTTTTCTACTGCAGTTCCAATCAGAAAACCAGGCAAATCCTGTATGACGAGCAATGGTATTCGTCTTTTAATGGCAAACTCCATAAAAGCTGCTGATTTCCGTAAAGCCTTTGCATCCACCGATCCGCCTGCGTTCAAGGGCTGGCTAGCAATGACTCCTACGCACCTGCCTCCTATCCTTGCAAGGCCGGTTAGCAATCCCTTTCCGAATTTAGATTTAAGTTCTACCCACTCTCTGTTGTCGACTATGAGGTCGATAACCTTCCTCATATCATAAACCTGTCTATTGTCGCTCGGGACTATTGATTCCAGCTCTGTGATGAGTCGGTCAGGTGGATCGGTTGGTATCTCATTTTGCCGCATGACCCTTAGTGTACGCTTAATTGCTTGGATACATTCTTCTTCTGTTTTGACAACGATGTCAACCGTTCCCGTTGTCGACTGGTGAAGCGCTGGACCTCCTAGCTCTCTTTCTGTTACTTTTTCGGAAATGGCCGCTTCTATGACAGAAGGTGCGGAAACAGCTGCTCCTGCATCTTCAATCATGATCGATACATCTGCCATACTGACCCTAAATGCAGGGTCACCGTAGCAGTATCCGAATACCCCGCAGATAAAGAGAGGCCTGCGTGACCAATTAGCTAAACTTCCGAGAGACTTGACAGGATGGAGGCCACAAAGACGAGCGAATCCAACTCCGATTCCGTCCGGGAGCCTGACTCCACCGCCTTCTGACAGAGATATAATCGGGAAGTTGTTTCTCAAAGCTATATCAATTATTCTGTCGACTTTCCTAACGCTTACCAACGACTGTGTTCCCCCTAACACAGTAACATCATCTCCTATAATTGCTACCTTTTGTCCGTCAATCCGTGCAAGACCAGTCATAACTCCGTCCCGTGGGGACCTGTCTTTTAAATCATCGTTGATTGCACGCGAAAATTCTCCGTATTCAAGCCAGCTCCCCTTATCGATCAGTTGCCGGATCCTCTGCGATACGTGCTGCTTTCCTTTTGCTGTATGCTTTTCGAGCCCTTTCGGGTTGCCCTGAGCAACCCATTCACGTTCCATACTGAGCCTTTTGCGGCCATCCTCATAATCCATTTTCTACCTCTCAATCAGTCTCGGCCCAGCAGTATCGCCACTCCTTGTCCACCACCCGTGCATGCCGTTGCAATACCATATCGCTTGTTCTTCCTTTTCATTTCAAGTGCGAGCGTATAAGTCAGACGTACGCCGCTCATGCCAAGCGGGTGTCCCAGTGCAATCGCACCTCCGTTCACATTCAATCTGGATCTGTCCAAACCCAGTTCTCTTTCCACGGCTACAACCTGTGCTGCAAAAGCCTCATTTATCTCGAAAAGATCGATATCATCCAATTTCAGCCCTGCTTTCTCCAGTACTTTCCGCACACTTACCGCTGCTCCTATGCCCATAATTGTCGGATCCACACCCACAATAGCCCACTCAATAACCCTCGCAATCGCTTCCAGACCATGATCTTTTGCCGTGCCGGCAGCCGCCAGCAATAGGCATCCCGCACCGTCCACGATGCCGCTGGCATTACCTCCGGTGACTATGCTTTCCTTGCCAAAAGCAGGTGGTAGCTTACCCAGTATCTCCACAGTCGTGTCCGGTTTCACATGGTCGTCAGTGTCAAAAGATCTTGGTCCATTCCTGGTCTTGACTGACACGGGTATAATCTCCTCCTTAAATCTTCCTAGTTCGATTGCTTTTGTCGCTTTCATATTGCTTTCATACGCAAACTGGTCCGCATCCTCACGCGTTACCCCGTACATCCTTGCAAGCTTATCGGCAGTCTGTCCCATGTTCATATTGCAGTATGAGTCAAAAAGATTGCTGACCAACCAGTCTTCCAGTGCATGGTCTCCCATACGAAAACCTTCCCGCGCACCGCGGAGAACGTAAGGAGCCTGGCTCATGTTTTCCATGCCCCCCGCCAGAATAAAGTCCGTTTCTCCTATCCGAATATCCTTTGTTCCGCTTATTATTCCCTGAAAACCGGACCCACAAGTCCTCCCGACCGTCAGGGACGGGACTGTATAAGGGACTCCGCCCAAAAGAGCTGCATGGCGAGCACCATACCCCCCGTCCGGGCTTGATTGGATACCATAACCCATTATCACTTCACCGATCAGACTTGGATCGATCTTTGTCCTGTCCAAAAGACCTTTAATAGCAATACCCCCGAGTTCGATTGCGCTTATATCCTTGAATACTCCACCCTTCGGTGCGCCGACGAAATCCGCCATTGCCGTCCTTA
>CAYXQK010000035.1:0-3448 GCA_964467445.1 uncultured Syntrophaceae bacterium | reverse complement strand
CTGTTTGTCCCGAATCTTTTCATGGGTGAGTAGAAGGGTGGTCCTATGATGGCATCGCTGAAATTCATTGACCGGATCCTGTTGAACGCCCTGAAGGCGGTCACGATCATCAGTTTTGTTCTCCTGACCGTCCTGATCACGGCCAATGTCTTTGTCCGCTTCTTCCCGGTCATCTCCCTGCACTGGTTCGACGAGATCATCGAGCTCCTATATGCCTACATGGTATTCTACGGGGCGGCCGCACTATGGATCACGAGGGAGCACATCAGTGTGGGCGACTGGATCAGCGGAACGATTGTGAAGAATCAACGGGTCCGGCACGGTTACGGGGTCATTGTGGAGACATTGGTCCTGCTCTTTGTCATGATCTTTTTCTACTACTCCCTGCAGCTGACCGAGAGGGCGCTGGATGTGACCAACGTGTTCGCCATCCCGAAAAAGATCCTCTATTCCTGCATGCCCATCGCAGGCGCCGTCATGGTCGTTTATTCCATCCGGAATATCATGGTTGAGATGATCGGCGTGATCAAGCCCCAACAGGAAGGATAAAGGAGCCCCCTATGGATATTCGAAATGCCATCCACCCGGATCACATGAAGACGTTCGATACGGACACCATCCGGAAGCATCTGCTGGTCGAGCGGCTCTTTGAACCGGGCGGGATCAATATGGTCTACAGCCACGTCGACCGGATCATCGTAGGCGGTGCCTGCCCGGCTGACAAGCGCCTGGAGCTGACGGTGACGAAGGAGCTGGGCGTCGATTATTTCCTTCAGCGCAGGGAAATGGGGATCATCAACATCGGCGCAGAAGGGATCGTGGCCGTCGATGGAAAGGAATATCCCCTGGGGAACAAGGAGTGCCTCTACATCGGAATGGGCGCGAAGGCCGTCACATTCAAGAGCAAGGACAAAAAGAAACCGGCCAAATTCTATTTCAACAGCACGCCGGCCCATGCCACCTGGCCGACGGTCAAGCTTTCCATGAGCGATGCCCAGCGCGTCAACCTGGGTTCGCCGGATCAGGCCAATGTCCGGACGATCTACCAGTTCATCCACCCCAGCGTCATGAAGAGCTGCCAGCTCGTCATGGGGCTCACGATCCTGGAGCCCGGCAGTACCTGGAACACCATGCCGACCCACACCCACGAGAGGCGCATGGAGGTCTACCTGTATTTTGATGTGCCCGAGGACTCCGTCGTCTTTCACTTGTGCGGCCAGCCGCAGGAGACCCGCCACATCGTCGTGAGAAACGAGCAGGCCGTCATCTCCCCGAGCTGGTCCATCCATTCCGGAGTCGGGACGGCGAGCTACACCTTCATCTGGGGGATGGCCGGGGAGAATCAGACCTTTACCGACATGGATCACGTCCCCATGTCCGTATTGAAATAAATCGCCGGGGCGGAGGGTTGACGATGATACTCGATGCATTCAAATTGACAGGGAAGGTTGCCATCGTGACCGGCTGCCGGACGGGGCTCGGGCAGGGAATGGCCTTCGGCCTGGCCGAAGCCGGGGCCGACATCGTCGGCATCGACATGGGCAGCGTGGCGGAGACGAAGATAAAGGTCGAGGAACTCGGCCGCGGGTTCCTGGGGATCGAGGCGGATCTTTCGAACATCAAGGTAATCGAAGAGATCATTCAACGGGCAGTGAAAGAATTCGGCCGGATCGACATCCTGGTCAACAACGCCGGAATCATCCGGAGGGCCGATTCCATCGAGTTCGGCGAGAAAGACTGGGACGACGTGATGAACGTCAACCTGAAAGCGGTTTTTTTCTTTGCCCAGGCTGCGGCCCGGCAGTTTCTAAAGCAGAAAACGGGCGGCAAGATCATCAACATCGCATCCATGCTCTCCTTCCAGGGCGGGATCCGGGTGCCGTCATACACGGCCAGCAAAAGCGGCGTGATGGGTATCACCCGGCTCCTGGCCAATGAGTGGGCCCAGCACCACATCAACGTGAACGCCATCGCGCCGGGGTACATGGCCACCGACAACACGGCCCCGCTGCGGGCCGACCCCGTGAGAAGCAAGGTCATCCTGGAAAGGATACCGGCAGGTCGGTGGGGCATGCCCGATGATCTGAAGGGGATCGCCGTCTTTCTCGCCTCGGAGGCTTCCGATTATGTCAACGGCTACACGATCGCCGTGGACGGAGGGTGGCTGGCGCGGTGAAGACCAGGGGCGAGGCACGAGGCTCGAGGAACGAGGAAGAAATACAAACACATTTTCCAGAGCAGTAAAATCCTCCCCAACCCTCCTTTTTTAAAGGAGCGGGTTAGAATTTTCCCCTTTGAAGAGGGGATGCCCCATCATACTTCCCCCTTTGACAAAGGGGGATAGAGGGGATTTTCCAAAGACGAGTTTTCATCCTTCGCCCACAGGACAGGCTCTCAGGTAAAGAGCCATTCAGGGAGAATATGCCGTGAAAAAAGTAGTCACCTTCGGTGAGATCATGCTGCGGCTCAGCCCGCCGGGCTTCCTGAGGTTCGGCCAGTCGAAGTCGCTCGACATGACCTTCGGCGGGGGCGAAGCGAACGTTGCCGTCTCGCTCGTTAATTACGGCATGGAAACGGATTTCGTGACGCGCCTGCCGGAAAACGATTGGGGGAACGCATGCATCGCCTGGCTGAAGAGCTTAGGCGTCGGAACGGGAAAGATCCTCCGGGGCGGCAGCCGCATGGGCCTCTATTTTCTGGAAAACGGTGCCGCGCAGAGGGGAAGCAAGGTCCTCTACGACCGGGACGGCTCTTCCATTGCCGCAATCGAGAAGGGCATGGTCGACTGGGACAAGGTCTTCGAAGACGCCGACTGGTTTCACTGGACGGGGATCACGCCAGCCATCAGCGCGGGGCTCTGCGAAGTGTGCCTGGAAGGAATCCTGAAGGCCAGGGAGAAAGGCCTGACGGTCTCCTGTGATTTGAATTACCGCGCCAAACTCTGGAAGTGGGGCAAGATGGCGTCAGAGGTGATGCCGGAGCTGGTGAGACACTGCGATATCGCGATCGGCAACGAGGAAGATGCCGACAGGGTCTTCGGGATCCAGGCACCCGGCAC
The DNA here is from genome assembly GCA_964467445.1 of uncultured Syntrophaceae bacterium. GTDB lineage: Bacteria > Desulfobacterota > Syntrophia > Syntrophales > Fen-1087 > JAPLJM01. The sequence goes on along the minus strand of CAYXQK010000035.1, from coordinate 390 downwards.
GGATGTCGCCGCCGGGAGGGTCGAGGCGGAGAAATTCCGGTTCGTGGCCGAGGGGCTGACAAAAAAATTTTCGGGCCTGAAGCTCGTCGGGATCACCTTGCGGGGCAGTATCAGCGCAAGTCACAATACCTGGTCGGGGATTCTCTACGACGGCAATCGTCTTTTCCTCGGTCCCCGTTACGATATTACCGACATCGTCGACCGCGTGGGCTCCGGCGATGCCTTTGCCGGCGGCCTGATCTACGGGTTGCGGACCTGCGGCAAGGATCTGCAGAAAGCGCTCGATTTTGCGGTAGCGGCATCGTGCCTGAAGCATTCCGTCGCGGGCGATGTCAACCGGGTGAGCGTCGGGGAAGTGGAGGCGCTCCTGTCCGGGGATGCTTCCGGCCG
>CAYXQK010000034.1:0-6049 GCA_964467445.1 uncultured Syntrophaceae bacterium | reverse complement strand
GAAACGCTTGATGCCCCAATCCAGATAATCGATCTTGCGCGTCAGGATATGGGCCGGCTGTGCGATCGATCCGCCATAGGGATTAAAGTAGGCATGGACGGCATGATCTTCCCCGACGCTCTCATGAATGAAATAGAGATGATCCGAAGTGGTCAGGTGCCGCCAGTTGGTGAGCAACTCCCCGCCGGCCCGCCGGGCCTCCCGTTCCATGTTCTGGATATCCTGAAACAGTTCATACTGCGTCAGGGTGCCCAGCCAGCCGAACGTATCCCTTCCGGCATCGGCCCAGGAAGACGTGGCCAGCCCGTGCATATCCAGCGCCGGGCAATCAACCTCTTTAAATTTCCCGGCGACTTCGCTTGGATTGACGACAACAATGTTTTCGTGCCTGGCCAGGGCCTCCGGGAGTCCCCGCCAGAAAGCAAATATGCCCTTGTCTTCCCAGATGTGTTCGCCGATGTGTTCATAATCGTAACCCACGAGGACGGCCTCGCCGTCGATTTTTGCAATAAAAGCGGCGTATTGTTCCGGGGCAATGGGCTGATGCGGGAAACGGAAGGCCACGTCATCGCTTAGTTCCCGATTCCGGGGGATGACAATGAGCCGGCTGCCCGCGGCCCGGAAGACGGCATTCGGCGAAACGGCTTGATCGGCCTGTGTGAACATATCGTCCCGCTTTTCACACAGAATGGAAAGATAACCCATATCGGCCACAACATCAGCGATGTGGTTGTTGTACATGAGCTCGGTATTCCGGAATGAAGTCGGAAAAATACCGAAAAGTTTTCTGATCTTGTCCCGATGCAGGGAGACCTGGTCACGGAATTCCTGCTTCTGGGGATCCTCGAAGAGACTGCTCAGCGAGTGGTAGTAGGTCTCATCAAGGTATTCCACCTGGTTGCACTCCCGGCCGGCGTCGAGCAGATCCTGGAGGGCGCGGATGACTTCCGGCTGATAGAGTTCCGCCTGCTCCAGAAACACACCGGACATGCTCAGGGTGATTTTGAACCCCTTGTTTTGCGCGATAAGCTCGGTAAACATGCGGGTCGCCGGCAGGTAGCATTTCTCCGATACCTTCAGAAAGATCTCCCTGTTCGACTTGTTCCAGAGAAATTTGCCCCGGTCCGGATGGAGGCGGAAAGGCTGATGAAGCTGAAAATAAAAGGTGACCAGCGGCATCGTTACACAACCTTCGCAAAATGAGAAAATTTCAAAGCTTTCTGCATGTTATTGGCCTTATCGTTACCACAGAGACGGGCATGAATGCAATGAAAATAAGGGAGCTTGCAGAGGGGGTTTTATTCTGTGTTTGTTTTCTCTTGACATGCGAGGACGCGTATTCCTATACTTCGCACAATAAAAAAAAGGGATTGCCAGGGAGGTCTCCATGACCGGTCGGCCACAAAAATATATTTTCCTTCTGTTGCTTTGCCTGATCCTTGTCCTTTTGATGTCTGCCTGCACCGAACTAAGGCTGCGGACCCTGCCGTCGCCGGAGCCCACGGCGAAATTGCGTGTCTTATTCCTCCCCATGACCGATACCGTTTTCCAGGGTAGATACTGGGCAACACCCCATTCTGTCTTTGCCGGGCAGATGGCCGTTTCGGTACAAAGAACCCTTCGGAGCACCGGTTTTTATGAAGTCGTCCCGCAGGAGGACATCAAGGCCGTTCTGGGAGAAACAGCGCTGGAATCCATCCACTGGGATACGGGCGACTGGAGCGCAGCGAGAAAAGTCGGAAAGGCTCTCCATGCCGATTACGTCATGATATGCCGAAGAGGGTTCCAGGGGTTTTACTACTTCCGCATGCTGCTGATCAACCTTGAGACGGGCAAGGTCTACGAGACGTCCGATCATCCCGGGAGTCACCTGTCCGGAAGCGCACACAGAGAGGAATATTTGAAGATTGTTAGGACCTCGTATCGTGAGATATTCAATCAGGCCAAGGGGGACATGCTGGCGACAGCCCTCCGGAAAGGCCGTACGGTTCACACTGCATCGATTCTGGTAAAATCACCTGGTGTGCCGAAGAGCACGCCTGAATCAAGACCTCCGGCAGTCCTCCCAATCTCGCCTTCAACACCTCCGTCGGCCCGTGAGGAAAGCCACCCTGCGGCGACGACAAAGAAGGCTCCGCCTCCGCCGCCACCCTTGACCGTGGCAGTTAAAAAGCCATCCCTCCAGAGCAAATCCCTTCAGGAGAAGGCCGGTCCCTTGATCATGGAGGGAAAGCCCAGGATTGTGGTCTACGACCTGGAAACGCCCCCGCCCATGCAGGTGGCCGGGCTGATCATCACGGAAGCCCTCCGCGAAGAGATTCACAAAGTCGGATCCTTTGATATCGTCAATCGGGAAGACCTGAGCAGGGCCATGGACGAACTGAATCTCCAGCAGTCCGGGTTGGTGCAGGAGCAGGGCGCCGTGCGGATGGGGCGCTTGCTGGCCGCCCAGCAGTCCGTCACGGGCCGACTTGGTTCCCTGGGAAATTCAACCGTACTCCAGACAAAACGCACCGATATTGAAACCATGGGAACCCTCTCCTTCGGGTCCATCACGGCACCGGCGGGGCGGGAGGAGGACTTCCTCAATGGCCTGCCCGAATTGGCCCGGAAACTGCTTTTGAAACCGTAGGAACCCCTTGTCCCCGGCGTCTTGACAGCGAATAAATCATATCAGGTTTTTCCTGATATGATCTTCGAAATTAATTCTTGTTGCATTTACCGCCTTTTTACATTAGGCAATCAAGGTAGTTGTATGAAAATTCTTTCAAACGGTCCCGGTTGGCGGCCAGTTTACGAACAGCCCCGAAATGAACATCGGAATCACGCAACCCCAAGAAAGGAGCATTAAGATGGATCCCAAACAGATTGCAAAGCAGATGATTCAATTCAGCAAGACCTCTTTTGACAATACGTTTGACGCCATGACCGCGCTGCAGGAGCAGACGGAAAAAATGATGGCCATGTACCTAGATCAAGCGCCCCTGCTTCCTGAAGAGGGGAAAAAGGTGATCAATGACTGGCTCAAGACTTATAAGAAAGGTCGCATGGATTTCAAGGCTGCCGTAGATGAAAATTATAAAAAGGTGGCGGAATCCTTTGCAGGTCCTGACAAGGCAAAAAAAAGCTGAGCCTTACGGGTAGCGGTAGAATGCGGAGCTAAGCAAAAAGGAATCAGCAGCAGTGAAGGGGGAGCGGCCGCCGTCATGACCTGGCGTCAGCTTTGGTTTCATAGCCCTGCGTTGTATAGAAAACGGCCTTGTCGAAAAAAATAACGATCCGCCGATTAAGTTCCAGGGTCATGTAAATATCGATTGTTTTTTGCCACATGCCCTGGGAGAGAGCAAATTCCCACAGATGTTTCTTGATCAGGCTCAGGGTGCTCAGCACGTTGCTTAAGGCGATGCCGTCCTTCCGGCTTTCTCGACCGAGCGCGGTGTAATACTCGCGAATCTCAGAGTCTTTGTAGATACCGCCCATCCAGCTTCCAAAATGGGAGAGGATGCTGCAAACATCCCCAAACAGACGCGAGTGATCAAAATGACGGAAACCTGCTGTGGAGGGGTTGGTCAGGGCGTCATTGATCCAGATCTGGGCAATGGTTTCCGCATTCTTTTCAATGACGTCCACCAATCTGTCGGACAGGAGGTTCTGCTCGACATGCCTCGAATCATCCTTGCCGAGAGATTTGCTGAAGGAGTCGATAATCGCCCAGTATTCGGACTTGCCGGCCACATAATACTGCATGGCTCTCCGGTTTGATGGAAATGCCAGTCGGGGCAGGTCATCGATGGGAAAATATCCGGCTCTAACCGTATCGCTGCCGGGTTTCAGGGTACCCCCCGTCTGTTCCACCTCGAAGGTGATGAAAATGAGGTCTCCATAAAAACGGCTTTTATAGGAGTGGACATCCACGAGACCGACAATCCGGCCTTCGATGCCGGCTTCCTCCGTTAATTCCCGCAGCGCCGCATGCTGAATGCTTTCCCCGGTTTCGGCAAATCCTGAGGGCAGGCACCAGGCCCCCTTGTAGGGTCTGTTCCCCCGCTTTACAAGCAGAATTTGACGATCTACAGCAACGATCGTTGAGACAACGGGCAGCGGATTTACGTAAAAGAAGAGATTGCAGACCGGGCAAAAATCCCTCTCAATGCCGTCTTCTATTTTAAGTGTGACCGGCCCGCCGCAGAAGTGGCAAAAAAGCCTGTTCCCTTTTTTCATGGCTCAACGCCTCCGTGCCGGGGCAACGAGCAGATGAAGATACGGTCGTCCTTCGAGATGGTCATACCGTCTCGCCCGCAGGAGGACCGTGACAGATTTTCCAGGATGAGGGGAAGGACGGCCTCCGCATCAAGCCCCGCATCCGTCAGATAAAGAGGACTCTTGAACCGGAAATATTCAAGCAAATATTCGCTATCCTCCCTTGTGAATACGAGCGTATTGGTGAAATCCATTATTTCAACCCTGCCGAACCAGGGCTTCAGCAAGGCCTCGCCATTATCTGCTGAGAAACGGTCGGTGATGGTTTCCAACGGCAGGTCCTTCTCCTGCATCAGCCCATTTGCCTCAAGTATCCTTTTGGTCAGATCAATCAACTCGCCGGTGTTTCGCCGGTAATGGGTGATGACGGCAAAGATGCCCGCAGGGCGCAGCAGGTGTGCAACTTCCCGAATAACCTCGGGAAAGAAGTACAAGGCATAGGAGCACAGGGCGAGGTCAATGGACCTCTCCGGAAAGGTTTTGAGGAGGGACGCTCCTGTTGAAAAGAACTGTCCCCGGATGGATGCTCGCTCGCAGGCGGCCAGATACAGCGGCTCATAAGCCGCGATGATATCGACGCCCGTGGCGGTCGCGTCAGGGGCTACCCTGCCCCTGAGCTTTTCCGAGAAGGATCCGAAGGCACAGCCCAAATCGAGAATCTGACGGCAGTCCCTGAGGTCAAGTCCTTCCAGAGCAATCTTCTGGACATTGCCTTTGTTCGTCGAAAATCTTTGAATCAGCTCGGCGACGCGCTGATGTTCATGGACATCCTTGAATACTTTTTCAATCTGGACCTGTTCGGACATTTCACCGCCCCATAAAATATCCCATAAACGGCTGCCGGATGTCTCATGCATTTCTTTTCCCATCCGCCGACCGATTCCTCTGTCTTGGCGGATTCACCGTTTTGCCGCCGTATTATAGAGACATGCTTTCTGCGTGTCAAGAAAATGCCCGCCGCCCGGACCAATCCCGACGGTTCGGCAATATCTCACCCAACCCTCATATAATATCTCGTTGACATGCAGGATCATCGCTTTTATACTCGCAGCAAGAGGTTTGCATGACAGCCATGCACGACACCCTTCAGGCGTGAGCCATGAGAATCATCTACATCACCGACATCCACGGGGCCTTTGACAGGGTCGGACAGCTTCTGGATGCGACCAACGCCGACGTTTATATCATCGCCGGCGATCTGATCGACCTTCCCTTCTACACGATGAATACGGCCATGCATTATCATGATCTGCAAACCTATTTTCATGCTCTGCGACGCAGAATGGATCAGACAGACGATCTTCTGGAGGACTTTGTCGATCGCCTCATGCTGACCCCCGACCTGGCTGACGATACCCAGGAAAAAGGGGCGCGCTTTCCGCAGTACACCATTCGAGCCCGCCGCGTCATGCAGCAGAAATATAAAGTCCTGGAAAATATCCTCTCCTTGAAATCGAGGGCTTCATGCTTCTGCCTTCCCGGCAATTACGATATGGATTTCAGGTACACCTCTCTCCATCACCGTGATCTTCATCTTCAGCGCCGGTCTGCGGGGAATCTGAATATCTGCGGTTACGGCGGCGCCGGCGGCTGGACCCAGGGGATTCCCGAACGCTATGTGATCCGCAGCCGCTCCAATCATCCCTTTTCCGAAAGAGACCGCGAAATGATCCGCTTTTTCGAAGCGGCCCGACCGGATCTGATCGTCACACACCAACCCTCCCACGGTTTTCATGACCAGGTCACGCCGATGGGAGAGACGGGCTCTGCGGCGATGCTGAATTATTGC
>CAYXQK010000033.1:0-2778 GCA_964467445.1 uncultured Syntrophaceae bacterium | reverse complement strand
GCGATCAGGAAGTCCTTATATTGTGGCACCTTTTTGGTGATACCCACAAATGTAGGCAGAATGGTCTGATGGTCGCATGCCCTCATTTCCAGGCGTCCAACCGCCGTATTATCGAGGACCATGCCTTCGAGGGCATCGACAAATTTTTCTCTGTCAAATTTCCCTCCGAGCTTTTCGAGCGCTTTAATAATGAACTGTCCAGCCGTATAGCCGTAAAAAGCAGGCATGGTTGGGAATTTGTCATAGAGCTTCCTGTATTCCGCCACAAAGGTCTTGTTCTCCGGAGTCTCTGGGTAGTGAAAGAGATAGTGGGCCGTTCCTACGACCCCCTCAGGGGCATCGAGTCCATTGGCAAAGAGCATGGTATGGTCAATGGCAGTGTGTACGTAAAGGGGAACGGCCTTGTTCATGCCCGTCGTTTTGGCGGCCTTCAGAAAGCCGATAATACCGGATCCAGCGGCACCCAGGATAACGAAGTCAGGCTTTGCCGACATAATCTGGGTAATATACGGTCCAAAATCCGCTTCTCCAACTTTCCACCAAGTCTGCCCCAAAAGCTGCACATTAGGCTTCAGTGCCTTCAAATTATTCCAGACAGAGCTAGTGATAGCGTGGCCGTATTCCATATCGTCGCCGGCAATCCAGTATTTTACATAAGGTTGCTTTGCAAGGTATTGCGCTGCAGCCTTGCCGGACATGGTGGTGTTTTCGTCGACTTGAAAGACATATCGGTGTCCTTTCTCGCCGGTAATCTTCTCGCTTTTAGCCCCTGTTACGAGGAAAGGAATCTTCTCCCGCTTTGAGAGATCGGAAACAGCAAGGCTAGAGGCGCTGCTTATCGTACCGAGCAGGATGTCTACATTCTCTTTCATGACCAATTCCTTTGCCATGGCGAGGGAGATATCGGGTTTGAACTTATCATCCCTAGTTACGAATTCGATCTTAGTTCCGTTAACCCCTCCCTTTGCATTAACAGCATTAATGGCCATCTTGAATCCATTGACGTTGTCGATAGACATGGGAGCTGCGCCGCCGCTGAAGGCATCGATGATGCCAACTTTGAGGACTTTTGCCGCATGACCTGCTGGGACAACAACAAAGAGACCCATCACAAACGCTACAAACGCCAGGAACAGTGCACATCTCTTCATATAATGTACCTCCTAATGTTTTTTGGTTGGATCATTGATTAGACCCTTTTCACACCAAGTTTTTCATCCATGCGTGTACCAAGTTTACTCATACCAAATTTAATGTCAATCTATATTTTTGCTGGATGATAACTAGAACTCGACCTGCCTTTGAGCCGACTTCATCGGGCTGGAACTGGCAACCCAAAACTACATTCTTATGGCCTGACAATTTTTGCTAGATACTGCCATGGCTCCCCTCCGGGCTTCCCTTTCCCAACTGACCTATGCAACGGATGGTCTATTCTGGCAGGGTGTATTACCAAGAATGTTACTCTTGGTAATCGGGCATATACTACAGCCCTCTGAGGTGCACAGTAGCAGGTGAACTTTTTTGTCCCTTATCCTCTGTACCATCCCTCATTGTTTTGTTATAATGGTCTATGCTGTGTTTCACAATACCACAAGGTAGGCGATGATGAAAAGGTTGTTACGACCAAGAGTTTTTCTTATTATTGTCCTTGTCGCACTTTGCCTCCTCTTGATCTTGACGCTCTATGCCGAAGAGATGGGCAAAGTTTTGGATGTAACAGATGGCGACACCCTCACGATACATTATAATGGCAAGACTGAACCCATAAGACTTATAGGCATTGATGCCCCTGAGAGTACAATGAACAGGAAGGCGGAGGCAGACGTCATGCGAACGGGAGAGAGCCTGCTCACCATCACCTCCAAAGGGATTGATGCCAAAAGGTTTGTAGAAAGGATCGTTAAGAAAGGAGACATGATAGCCGTAGCCTTCGACGTCCAGACGAGGGATAAAGATGGACAGCTCCTTGGGTATGTCTATCTCCCTGATGGAAGAATGTTGAATGAAGAAATTGTCAGGGCGGGTTACGCCAAGGTCATAACGATTCCCCCCAATGTTAAGTATAATGAGAGGCTTTTGGAGGCCTATAAGGAGGCCAAGAAGTATCGAAGAGGGCTGTGGAAATCACCATAAGTTCCGGGATTCCGTCCGGAGCGGATAGGCCGGCGGGGTAATGCAATCTGATTAAACTTATATTCCCATATTGGAAAGAATCTGAGAGATCTTATTGACGACTGCCACCAGTTGAGGATGCGAACTCTCAATCTCATCAACGGAGGAAGAAAGGCCTTTCAGGGATAGATTCATGAGCTGCGGATTCTTCGTCTCCCGTATAGCCTCATGTGCTGAGACCTTGGCAAAGCCGGTAATACTCTCGGCATTCTCGGCATGAGTTTTTGAAAGCTCAGTAACTTCCGTCTTGAGCTCTCCCAATAGTTTCAGAAGCTCGATTCGATCTTTCTCATCTATTGATTTTGCATCACTTACCTTGTTTTCAATGCTTGTAATGGTTTTTTCAATCATTTTTGCCTCCTCAAGGGGGGTTATGTTTAACCTATTTTCTGTTACAATCATAGCAGAAGTTGTCGACATGCGCAAGGTCCCCGGGCCTTGCGCAAGGAATGACGGCCCATCTTCAGCAAATCGTTGACATCCAAAAAGTCCTTTGATAGTATCGTGAGTGGAGCAAACCTACCGGATTCGCCAGGTGTGGTGCCGGAATGAAAGGAGGAATACACAATGAAAGTAGTGGGATTCAATGGCAGCGCTCGGAAA
>CAYXQK010000032.1:0-5159 GCA_964467445.1 uncultured Syntrophaceae bacterium | reverse complement strand
TGTGTTATGAGGCAAAAGAGCTTGAGCAATTAAGAGAATGGGAAAAAACCTGGGTGGGTCAAAAAATTACCCCTGCTAACATTGGTAAGGTTAAGGAACTTCTTCCTGAAAATTTGTATAGTTTATTAACCGACCCTGGAAAATGGGGAGAGTACTGGTTTGAGATAGTCCCCTACCAGGAGTTTATACCGACCAAGGGTGATATAAAATTTACCGAAGCTGGCCAGTGTAAAATAGGGCCTGACGAGAACCTTTTGAATTATGTATCCGGGGTTCCATTCCCTAACCCCCAGACCCCATTAGAAATGGCCTATAATTTCGACAATTTTAGCAGGGGAGATAATTTTCGGGATCATACCCATATGGAAATTGTCGACGGCAGGAAAAAAAGTAACCGCCCCATGATTGTTGATGAGTATCAGACCTGGTTTACCGGGCGGAGAGATGTTCCACCGGCGCCGGCATTTGTACCTAACCCGAAAGACATGTACCAAGCATACCATATGCAATATTATGAACCCCCTGCGTTCAAGGGTATGCGGGCCATGACGGTGAAGTGGAACGACAGGGGGAAGGATTACGGTTCGTGGGAGTTTTCAAGCTCGACCAGACGGGTTGTCCGCAGATCTACAGCCCAGCGGCAGACCCATATCGGTCCTTCGGACATTACCTATAATGACCAGGGCGGGTACAACTGGGTAATTAGAGATAATGTGTATAAAACAATAGGAAGAAAAGAACTGCTCATGCCCCGGCATCAGGACCCGATGAAGCTGAAAGCAAACGATATAGAGGGACAGTGCTATGTGAGCGGGTACCAGCGCGAGAGAATCAATATGTATGTAGTAGAGTGTAAGAACAAGGACCCGAATTATATTTACAGCAAGGAGATCTGGTATCTTGACCCGGAGAATTGGGTTATTCTGTATGCTGATAAATATGACAAGCTGGGCAAATTGTGGAAACTTTTTGAAGTATCCTATAGAACAGTTAAATCGGCATATGATGGCCAGATGGTTTTGGCAATTGCGAATCAAACCGTTATTGATGTACAGCGGCTTCATGGGACAAAAGCATATTTTACAGAATGGGCAGCCGGAGAAAAGGGATTAGGATTGCAGTATGATTATTTTTCACCCAAGGCTTTACTGGAGTACGGGTACTAAGAATTCCCGATACAGTCATTGTTCAAAGCTGTTTGTGCATATTTTAAACTAAGTCTGCCGTATATTTTTTGGATTAAGAATCCCTTCCATTGGAGAGAGGCATGGCTGAAAAGAGGGTGATGACTGTTCGCGGCCCGATCTCGCCCGCTGAACTTGGGGTCACCTTGTGCCACATGCACACGACGACCAATATCTCAAACTGGTATACTGAATACAAAGCATCTTCAGGAGCCTTTATAAAAGATGCCAGGGTTTGTATCGAAATTCTGGGCAGGCTGCGCATCGATCCCCTTTCCTGCCTTGACAATCTGGTGATTGACGACCTGGACATGGTGATCCAGGAGCTGCGCGAACTGAAAATGGCGGGGTGTTGTACCATTGTTGACACCTGTCCCACGACCCTGCTGCCGACACGTGATCCGATCGGCCAGAAAAAAATGGCAATTGCCAGCGGTGTGAACATTATCTGTGCAAGCGGATGGTACTTAGCCCCGACTCACCCGCCCTATATAAAGGATAAAACCGCAGATGAGCTGTGTGACATTCTTGTTCAAGAAATAACCGAAGGGTGCAGGTACAACTGGGTCACCGGGTACGGCTACCCAATAGACACAGGCGGGATTAAAGCCGGCATCATCAAGGTTGGTGTAGGAGGAGGGTTCAAAGCTTTTAACAATGAAGACGAGAAAAAGTGCTTCCTGGCTTGCTGCAGGGCTCAGGTAAAAACGGGAAGGCCGTTCTGTGTTCATCCCAACGGGCACGAACAGCTGCTCTATAATTCCAAGCTTACCTCATACATCAAAGACAAGCCGTTAAAGGAGAGCAGCCTCCATCAATACCTGGATATTCTAAAGCAAGAGGGGGTTAATTTTGATAAGTTTTATATGAATCACAGTGACTGCTATACCTGCAATATTGATCTGCTGAGATCCCTTCTTGACAGAGGCATAGGTCTTAGCTTTGACGGGTTTAATGATGAAACCTATCTCATAGGGCTTGGCTACGGCATCAACTATGACAACCGGCAAAGGATGGAGGTGCTTGCAAAGCTGGTTGAAGAAGGTTATGCGGAGCAGCTCCTGCCTTCCTGTGAGTGCTACATGAAGATTCATTACAAAAAGTATGGGGGTTATGGATATACCCACCTTTTAGAAACAATAATACCTGTTTTAAAAAATGCGTACGGAGTTTCTCAAAAAGCAATAGATACGATGTTAATAGAAAATCCTAAAAAATATCTTTCCTACGATGAGTAAAAGCAAAAACTATCCCGAGGAAATTTTTGAGCAGCGACTAAAGCGATATAAACTAAAAAGAAGGTCGCAGCTTCCCCATCAGGTTGAAATGAGTACCTGTATGAGAATCAACAGCAGGGTTATTTCCAGCGGTGTCTACCCGGCTGATTTTTTATATGCAGGGCGCGATGCCGTACCTGTGGCTGAGCAGCTTCCCCACAATCTGTTTGACTTTCGCATCCAGCATGATGATATCACCAATAGGGTCTTTATGAGCGGTCGAAGTGGCAGCGTCGTCTGGGCAGAGACCTGCTGCATGGTTGATGTCGCCCGTTTTTTTCTTGATGCCCTGTATAAGGAATCATGCGGAGAATGCTCCGCATGTCGCATTGGCACCCTGCGGATGCTCGAGATACTCAACCGCATCTGTGCAGGTGCCGGCACCTCAAGGGACATCGATGTGCTGGAGGATCTGGCGGTACAGGCCGCGAGCGCAAGCATGTGCCAGGTCGGAAAATCCGCTGGTGCTGTGGTGGACGACTCGCTTCGTTTGTTTCGATCCCAGTATGCAGAACATGTTTTAGAGCGTAGGTGCCCATCAAACACGTGTAATATACCAAGTGCGAAAAACGGCCAACATTGATGATCAGTCAGTTCTGATGAAAAAATTAAACCCTGTTTTTTATGAGTTTGTTTTAACCATATCCATCCAGATGCCTCCCCCCCAGAGGCAGGGTAGAGAAAATTTTCTCTATCCTTTAATTTTTTAATGGGTCTAGCAATTGTTGCTAGGCATTTAACCTGCAATACCTGAAATGGCGTGTTAGAGAAAAAGTGAAAACAGTAACGGTGACGATTGACGGCACGAAAGTCGAGGCTGCTGCGGGGAGCACGATTCTCGCAGCTGCAGAGCAGGCAGGAATATTTATCCCGACGTTATGTTACTGCCGTGATCTGGAACCCCGCGCATCATGCGGTTTGTGCATGGTTGAGGTCGAAGGGCAGACTGATCTCGTACCATCATGCGCCACCGAGATTACTGGCGGCATGAAGATTCAGACAACAACTAGGAGCGTGCACAAAGCGCGCCGGACATGTATCGAGCTGCTGTTATCGGATCACCTGGGTGACTGCCTTGCCCCCTGCGTAACTGCATGTCCTGCCGGGATCGATATACCTGGATTTATATTTCAGCTGAGCTGCAATGATAACCGCAGGGCTCTCGAACTGATCAAGCAGAAGATACCATTTGCAGGCGTTTTAGGACGCATATGTCAGCGTCCCTGCGAGGATGCCTGCCGCAGGCAGCTGGCAGAAGCGCCGGTTGCGATCTGTGACCTGAAGCGGTATGTTGCAGATACAGAAGAAGAGTTTATTCCAGAAAAAGCTTCCGCCACAGGGAAAAAGATAGCCATTGTCGGCGCAGGCCCTGCAGGCCTTACTGCCGCCTATTACCTGTTGCTTATGGGACATATGTGCAGCCTATTTGACGCAAACGAAAAACCGGGGGGCATGCTCCAATATGCTATTCCCTGCTTCAATTTGCCGCGCAGCCTGGTTGACGCTGAGGTGGAGACAATAAATAAACTGGGAGCCAGGACCCATCCAAATACCCTGTTGGGCAGGGACATCTCACTTGACTATCTGCGGCGTGAGTTCGATGCGGTTTTTTTGGCACTGGGAGCCCAGGAGCCGCTGAGAATGCACCTTGAAAACGAAGGGATTGAGGGAGTAACCACTGCGCTCAGTGTTCTCAACAATCAGAGTCGCGGGAAGGATTATACCATCGGGAAGAAGGTAATCATAATCGGTGGAGGCGGTGCAGCCATGGACGCAGCGCGGGTTGCTCGCAGGAAAGGGGCTGCAGATGTACGAATTTATTGCCTTGAGAAAAAGCATGAAATGCCCGCCCATCAACGGGCAGTAGATGCAGCCGAGGCAGAAGGCATTACCATCCTGAATGAGTGGGGTATCAAGCACATTATTGCCAGGAGCGGCCGGGTTGCAGGAGTTGAGCTGAAGCGATGCATCACTGTTTTTGACAGCAACGGCAATTTTAACCCCTGCTATGACGAATCTGGCACGGTCTCGGATGACTGCGAGACCCTGATTGTTGCAGCCGGTCAAAGTCCTGACCTCAGCTGCCTTGAAGGCTCCCGGGGAGCGGATGTCCTGCTAGGTGTTGATATGAAACAGGGAATGCAGCCCATGATCAAGACGGATAGGCATACCATGCAGACAGGCATGGCAGATGTTTTTGCCGGTGGAGACTGTGTTTCCAGTGCTGGCACTGTTGTCAGCGCCATTGCCTCCGGCAGAAGGGCCGCAATTTCCATAGACCAGTTTGTCAGGGGGCAGCCAGTAACCGGTGATCCAGTGTACTATAATAACTCATTGAGCGAGCGCAGCGAGGTGCTTGAAAAGATCATGAAATTATTTCCAAAAGCACCACGCATCAAAATGCGGGAGCTGAATCCTGAGGGCCGAATGGTACATTTTGACGAGGTGGAGCAGGGCTTTACTGCTCAAGAAGCAGGCGCCGAGGCTAAGCGCTGCATTCAGTGCGGCTGCAGGGGTGTGCACGAGTGTAAGCTGCGCACTAATGCAACGCAGCTTGTTGCAGATGGCACTACGTTCCATGGAAGAACGTGCGATTACGAAACTGATGAATCATTGCCCAAGATAATCTATGAGGCCCACAAGTGCATCAAGTGTCGTCTTTGTGTGCGTATTGCAGAGGAACTCTTTGGCACCCGGG
>CAYXQK010000031.1:0-3038 GCA_964467445.1 uncultured Syntrophaceae bacterium | reverse complement strand
TTTTAATGCAAAAATACTATATACACATTTTAACTGTATTTCACCTTTCCTGAAGATAAAGGGTGTTTCCACCAGCGCTACCAAGAATAGTCATATGAGATACGAAGCCGCACATTGCAGTGTATAAGCCAAAGGCAAAATACGTAAAGGGGCCTTGTTGTGTGCCGGCCCCTTATGAAAAGGCTGTGTTGACCCTTAATGATGGTTATGGCTGTGGCTGGTCAATGGTGAAGGTCGTTTGGTCAGTTCCAACCTTGTTCATAACTTTCAATGTATATGTGCTGGGAACAAAGACATTTGAAGGCTTTGGTACAACAAATACAATGCGGCTATCCCCGTTTATCGTGTCGTACATAGACCACTCCTCGACCTTACAGGCCTTCTTGTTGCCTACGCCGTCCTCAAGATAAACCTTGCCTTTTTTGGTGCCAAAGAATTTACCCGTTATAAGTATCTTTGTGTCCGGCAGGCCACGGTCTATAGAAAGAGGGTTGAGGCTGGGAGTTCGGACAGCAAAGGTTCCGGCAGTGATTTTTTGAAGAGGCTTCTTTGGCAGTACACTCAATTCATAACTTATTGGCGGAAGCGGAACTTTTTTCACTGTACACTGGACATGCAATCCATCCCAATAGGTGACCTTTGTGGCAACATTGCCTATGGTGACCTTGCCTTTTTTGGTGCCGAAACCTAAACCGTTGATGGTAAATTGAGTGCCTATTGTCCCCTCAAGGGTGGCGTCCAGATCAAAAGTTGCTTCAACAGTGGTGGTGTTGGCTGGTATGGTGATAACACAGTCACCTGTTCCCGAGCAACCTGCCCCTGACCATCCCGAGAATGTCGATCCTTCTGACGGCGATGCAGTGAGGGTAATCACTCTGCCCTCAATGAATTCAGCGGAACAGGTGGCGCCGCAATCAATCCCTGAAGGAATACTGGTAATTAACCCGGTGCCGGCACCTTGCTTGACGATATGGACACCGTAATACCGCGGACCTCCCCTCACCGGCCATATATAATACCCATGGCCGTTCCAGCCGGTTGAAATGTCTCCAGTGTCGATGCTTACAACCCAGGAGTATGCAGAGCCTGTCAGATAGGCAACGCCGGTTGACGACCGATACTCATAATCAGTTTGTACATTAAGAAAAGGATGCCCCGGGGGCAACGCAGGAGAACTCCGGGAATAGTCAACAAGGCTGCGCAATTCCTTCCTGTTGGGAAGTCTCCAGTTATTGTAACCGAGATACGACCTGTCGTTCATGCATTGGATATGGGTATACGTCCCGTGCCATGATTTGTAGCCGCCGGGATAGCATGCAGAAGGGCCAGGTGCATTTGCATCCTTTGTCCACATGAGCCCGGTCAGTTCATCTGTCACTGTTCCATTGCCATGGTCGGTAAACCGGGATGCAGGCCACGTTGCTCCTTCCTGAAAATTTCCATCCTGACCCGTGCCCGCACAGTCTATGACACCTCCTGCAGCGTTGTAGCAGTGGGTTTGTCCTGTTTTCCATAACTCCGCCGGCGGTCCCGAAGTACCCCTCACCGGCCATACATAGTAATTATCTGAGGATTTGAGAGGTGAAAAAAGCGAGCCTGATGCCATGTTCACGGCCCACGCCCTCTGCGCGTTGTCGACGTTTGTCGTGGATGACCAGAAGTCATGCCCTGCAACATTTGTAAATCCAAGGCTTTCCAACCATAATGAACTGGCTTCTCCGGAGTGGACAAGACTTTCAATCTCATTGACATTTGGCAACCGCCAGTCTACGGTACTGCAGGTATCTATTCCTTTAACCCACTCAAGGGCTTCCTCCCATGTCATTGGTCCACCGGCAAGGTTTGCGTCGGTAGTCCATGTGAGGTCGGTAAGACGGTCCGTAATGCATGTTCCACCAGTGGTGAAGCGATGTGCTCCCCCGGGAAGATGTACTTCCCAGGGAACACCCATCCTGTATTCCCCGTCCTGGCCTGTTCCGGTGCAGGCAGCTTCATCACCCGACTCATCATAGCATACCGTTTGCCCGGTCCTTGGGAGCCGAACTGTTTGAGCGCCAACCAGGCCTGCTGACAGAATCAGCGCTGCTAACATAAAAACAACCCTTTTGCAGTATGTCATCGTGCACCCCCGATAAGCATTGATTTTTCTTTTTTACGAAGTCCGTTAGATAGGTTCAAACGCTGTATCCTTCACATAATCGGCGAATAAAAAACATACTATCTTTGTCGCAAAGCCTCTGGCCAACTTATTCAACATATCCATGTGGTAAGCATGGAATCCGTTGGGGGAGGGGTTGGAGATCATAGCGCTTGACGTGATCCGTCACAAATCATTCGATTTCAGACGAAAAAAGCGAAAAGAAATCTTAAAATAGGTTATCAAACACCCCCCCCTTGATAAAAAGTTACTAACTCAATTGTGTTTTAATTATAGCGCATTACAGCATCTTGTCAAGCAATTAACATATCAGAATAAATCAACTTAATTGGAGTGTTTGAAGGTTTTTAAAAAAAAGGGGGTGCAGGAGCTTAAGGCTCAACCTTCCCTAGCTTTTTACCTATCAAAAATACCCGGATCTCGACATTCCCAATACGACAAATTACCTTGATGGCTGCTTTGCCTATCTCAAGGAGTTAGTGGGGGTGCACAGAGGGGGGGTTCCAAGCAAGGAACTCAAGATTAAGATTATCAAGAAAATTTTAGGAAATGAAACCCCATTTTTCAGCATTAAGCCAAAAAAAACCTCCATATAGAATGAACAGGGCAAGTTAAATGCACGATGTGCATGTTGAGAATTTGCAAACGTAACTGGTATCATAGCGTTGTTTTGTGTTCAAGAAGGGGTTCAGGGTTCTTTCGAGAAGCCGGTTGTCCATGCACCAAGGACCAGAAATTGCAGTTCTTTATTGACTTTTCCCAGTTTTTTATCATACTATATGTAGTTTTTTTTTAAAACCAGGTGAGGTGTAAGATCATGTATGCGATTATACAGAACGGCGGCAAGCAGTACAGGGTTGTAGAAGGAAAAAAGGTTAAG
>CAYXQK010000030.1:0-4729 GCA_964467445.1 uncultured Syntrophaceae bacterium | reverse complement strand
CATGAAACTGAGCGACTGCCGGCTCTCCCTGCGGCCGGACCAGCAGATTATAGATAGTCGCGATGACTTCACCGCAGGCATAGCTGAACATGACCGGTTCCACATAGTCCCAGCCGCCGGCAATGGAATCGACGCCGTAGTCCTCCCATATCCGGTAAAGGAGCTGATCCTTGTTATATTTTTTTCCAAAGCCCACAAGGACAACCTTGGGTTCGCCGGGAATCTTCCACCGGCCAAAACGACAGGGGAGCTCCTGGATGGCCGTTCCCTCCCGTATCTTTGCCCAGCAGGCCTCATCGGTTTCCTCAAATTCCAGATTTGTTTTCAGATCCGGTCCCAGCAGAAAATACTGGTCGCCGTAGGCCGCCAGGGCTTCGCGGACCTTGCTCGTGATGACCGTATAGATTCCCCCGACCTTGTTGCAGACCTCCCAGCTGGTCTCAAACAGATAACCATATTGAGAACCTGTCATGCGTGCTCCTCCTCATTTTACGGCTTCGTAAAAAGTCCGGATGCTGCGCCTTGCCTGCGGAGCTTTTTACGAAGCCGTCGATTTCATCTCATTTGAACTGATGATTTCTGTTTGACCCTTCTTGAGAAATCATCAAGGATATTCATATAGTTAATATACGCATCATAGGGCGATGGATAGGGATTGAAGTATCGATGCACATCGCCGTCGGCGGACCATTTGGTGCACATGTAGTAAAAATGATCGGATGTCTGGAGCATCCGCCAGGTCCGCAAATGCTTCCTCTCGTGGCGGCAGCGGACGCCGTCTTCCAGTCTGTAAAGGGTTTGAATGGCGTCTTGCTGCATAGCACTTCCCAGCCAGGCGGTCAAGTCCCGCTCCTGATCGGCCCAGGACAGGGCGTCCGGCGCATTCAGCGCCGCCACAGGATTATGGCTTGCCGCCGCCTCCCCGGGCGTCTGAAAACAAAAGCGGGGATTCTTCAGAATTTCTGATGGAAAAGACTCGAGAAAAGTAAAAATGCCGCTATCGGCCCAATGATGCTCGCCGAAGGTTTCATAGTCCATGAAAAGGTTGACAACGGCATGGCCTGCATCGATGCGGTGAATCCAGTGGGCAAATTTTTCCGCCGTCAGCGGATATTGCGGCCAGTCCCGATCTGAAAAGCGAAAGGCAATATCGTCGGAAAGCCGGTAGTTTCTGAGCAGGAGCTTCAATGTCCGACAACCGGCAGGCCGATAAACGCAATCCGGAGACTGCCCTTGAAGGACCCCCCCGGATCCTTCGGCCAGGATCGCACGGAACCCCATCTTTTCGATCATACGGGCCAGATCATTGTTGTAGATAAGTTCCGTGTTGCGAAAGGTCGTCGGCGTCCGGCCAAAGAGGGTTTTGATTTTCCGTCTATGCAGAAAAACCTGTTGCTTGAATTCCTTTTGCGAAAACAAGAAGGCAAGCGAATGATGGTATGTTTCGTTAAGAAACTCCACGCACCCCGTATCCGCAAGTTCCTTGAAGCTGTCCAGCACGTCCGGGCGACTTTGCTCGAGTTGCTCCAGCAGGACGCCGGTCAGGGAAAAAGCAACCCGGAAGGCGCCGGCGTGGCGGCGGATCTGATTGAGCAGAATGCGATTGGCCGGCAGGTAACATTTTTCGGCCACCCGGTTGAGCAGCAGGCGGTTTGCCTGAACGTCCTCATAGACATGAACATGGTTGATGTCAAAGAAGGTATAAGGCCGCAACCGGCGGGGCTGATGAACCTGAAAATACAGGCAAACGACGGGCATGGTCCGACATCCTCAAGTTTCGGAAGAAGGAAATAAAAGCGAGCGGTACACGTTCTCGATTTTCACGGCGGCGCCTTCCCAGTGAATCTGCTGCAGCGCTTCCCGTGATCGCTCAACCATGTCCGCCGCGAGCGCCGGATGCTGCAGGACGGCGATCATTCTATCGGCGATTTCCGGCACATTCCAGAAATCCACCTTCAGGACGTGGTGCAGGATTTCCGATACGCCGGACTGCCGGGAAATGATGACCGGAACCTCGCAACGCATGGCCTCCAGGGGCGTGATCCCGAACGGCTCCGACACCGAGGGCATCACGTAGAGATCGCTGACGGCATAGATCCGTTCCACCTCTTCATCCGTCAGGAAGCCAGTAAAGTGAAAGTTTCCGCCGATCCCCAATTCGGCAACCCGTTCAACCATGCGCGGCATCATGTCCCCGCATCCGGCCATCACGAAAGTGACCTCAGGAAGTTCCTTGAGGACCCTGGCTGCCGCTTCGATAAAATAATCCGGCCCTTTCTGCAAGGTGATCCGGCCGAGAAAAAGAACGATCTTACGCGCCGGATCCCTCCGGTGGCGATTGTCCGGCATGGCGTCGTTTTTGATCACCGCATTGTGGACGACGGCGACCTTTGCGGGATCCAGACCGTAACGATCGACGATGGCGCTTTTGGTATAATGACTGACGGCGATCACCTGATCCGCCGCCTCCATCCCGTGGCGCTCAATGTCATAAATGTCCTGATTGATGTTTTCGCCCGAACGGTCAAATTCCAGGGAATGGATATGCAGAAAGAAAGGCCGTCCACTGACCGCCCGGGCTTCAATTCCCGCAAAGACAGTCATCCAGTCGTGGGCATGAATGATATCAAAGCGGCGTTCGCGGGCGATGACGCCGGCCGCCTTTCCGTAGCGGACCGATTCGGAAATCAGATCAGCCCCGTAAGCCCCGGTGATATTCAGTAGACCGGAACCGGATTGGCCGGTCAGGAGGGATTGGTAATGGCGGTCATTCAGATAGGGCCGTAAATGGGAACGAATGGCGCGCAGGGTCAGGCCTTTCCAGGCGGCAGGCGCTTCACGATCCGCAGGCAGCACAGGAATCCGAGACGCCGCGATCATCTCGACAAGACCGGACGGCGTTTCACCCTCCCAGCGCGGCATGACAAAAACGATTTCGTGCCCCAATCCGGTCAGGGCCCGTGTCATACCGAAACAGGCCGTTCCCAGTCCACCGCTGATGCTGGGGGGAAATTCCCACCCGAACATGAGAATTTGCATGGTATCGTTGTCCCGTCAGGATTTAAGGTCGGCTTATGATCAGATGACCATGATGACTTTCCGCAAATTCGCAGTCATTGTGCTACATTGAAGATTTCCACCCCCTGCGGCGGTTTGAAATGAAATAACGATTCCGGCAGTTGATTGTTGGTTCTGATGTTCTGAAAACGGATGCGTGTGAGATTGCCATAGGCATCGGAAAAACGGCATTGCACAATCTGGAAACTGCTTCGGTCAACCGTCAGGTGCAGCCGGTCAATCCCCAGGTCCGCCCGCCTCGGAACGAGGACCAGCAGGTAATGACCTTCCTTATCCGTTGACTCGGGCGCCGCATATTCGATTTGAAAATCCTCCCGGAGTTTGCCGATGCCGGACATAAATCGAACGATCAGCGCCGACTGATACATCGCATCCGCGTCCTGGACATAAACGACATGATCTTCCGGAACATAAAGCCAGGCTTTTTTGGGATTGACAACGAGCTTTTTTGATTTCGGCCGCGTGTAATCCCAATACATCCGTCTGGGATTTTTGATGTAAACAGTCCCTTCCTCCCGCTCCGTCTTTTTAAGGGATACAAGCGTCAGTTCCTGAACGAATGCCGCCTTGAGGTCCTGTGTTTTGTCATACGTTTCCTGCATTTTGGCTGTCAACTGTTCCAGGGGAATCGTTTCGGCGGCGCCGGCACAGGTCATCGACGGGATGGTCAGGAGAATGACCGCCGCCAGCATGGATAAGGCAAAAAAAGGTGAATTACCCTTTAAAATTCTTAAATTATAACGCTGGTAAAGCGCAAAAAACTGGCATGATTTTTTCAAAGGGTTCATAACTCCATCCGGGAGACGGCATAAGTGGCAGAGATTACTCGATGGTATTCTAAATATATGTTTTCATTGATATTTTATAATGCTTAAACGGGGTGCATTGTGGTATAAAATCGTCTTAATTGAGCACTTACAACAGTTATCCACAACCTTATCCACAACATTTTCCACATGCCTGTGAAAATCAACCTTAAGTGCCTGGATCAAGTGAAATTTCGTTGAGCACGATATGCCGGCTGCCTTAATTGATCCTGATCCGCCAACCGAAGGGGTCTTCTTTTTCTCCATACTGGATCTGAAGGATTTCATGATACAAACGTTGCGTCAGGGGGCCGATTTTCCGTTCATTGATGATATAATCCGCACCCTTGTAGAACATCTGGCCGACGGGGGAGACGATTGCCGCTGTGCCGGACGCGAAGACTTCCGTCAGGGTCCCTGCAACCAGGGCGGCCAGAATCTCATCCATCGAAAGGGGCCTCTCGGACACCTGGATTCCCCAGCTTCGGGCCAGCTGGATGACGGAGTCGCGCGTCACACCGGGGAGAATCGATCCGGCAAGCGGGGGCGTGATCAGCTCATCGGCGATCAGGAAAAAGATATTGCTGGTGCCGACCTCTTCCACATATTTCCGTTCAACGGCGTCGAGCCACAGGACCTGCGTATACCCCTTTCCCATGGCGATTTTGCTGGCGAAAAGACTGGCCGCGTAGTTGCCCGCCGCCTTGCAGTACCCGATGCCGCCCTTCACGGCGCGGACATAGTCTTCGCTGACATAGATCTTTGTCGGGCTGAAACCCTCGGCATAGTAGGCGCCCACGGGGCCGACGACGATGAAAAGCAGATACTCATTTGCCGCATGCACG
>CAYXQK010000029.1:0-7817 GCA_964467445.1 uncultured Syntrophaceae bacterium | reverse complement strand
CAGAAAATGCATGTGACGCGGGGTGGAGCAGTCCGGTAGCTCGTTGGGCTCATAACCCAAAGGTCAGAGGTTCGAATCCTCTCCCCGCTACCAAGAATATCAGGGGCTTAGGCGGATCGCTTTGGCCCCTTCATTTTTTTGTATCATCCCACAGCTCACCCCGCGGCCCTGAGACGACCTCTTTTGCCTGAGCGGCAAGGCGAACCATCACGCCGGTTTGAGAATCTGAACGGTCATGCCCCTGACGATGCCCTTGACCGCCGCCCGATAAGCTTTCATGTGGGGGGCGACCAGATGTGCTTTCAGGCTCTCAAGGTCCGACCATTTCTCGACAATGACGACGGTATTTTCCCGGACCGGCGCCTGAATGGGGATGCCGGAGGCAATATCGATGGCGGGACCATATTCGATGCAACCCTTTTCGGCCCGTACCAATGGAACCACCTTGTTCAATTCTGTCAGGAATTCCGGAACTTTACCATCGGCCAGCTCAACGGTGGCGAAGACATGGATCATGTTAAGACTCCTTTCAAACCGGTTCATGGGCCTTGCGGCCGTAGACCTTTTCATAGGCCCGGCAGAAGGGGCACAAGTTCCCTTCAATGGCCCGAACGAACAGGTAAACCGGGCCTTTCTGCTTTTTTCGGGCATGGCGGCAGACGGGGCAGTTGACGCAGACCGCGGCCATGGAACGGTCTTTCGCAGTGATATTCTCTTCCATCATAACACCATTTTCAGGGACGGTTCTTTCCGGAGCGCTTCGTAAATGGCGATCCGCCTTTGCTCGTTTTCGACCTGCACGGCAATATTGAGTGATATATATTTTCCGGTCGCGCTGCTGCGGGACGCCGTGATCTCCCAGGCGCCGGCGATCACATCCGCAATGGCCGCCCGCATCTTTGCCTCATCCGATCCGATCACCGTGTAGAACCAGCGGCAGGGGTAGTCGATGTTGACTTTCTGATCCCCATTTTTTTCATTCACTGAGGCATCTCCAAATAAAAACATCGGTTGTCCTCAATCTCTTCCTGCACCAGCCCCTCATGGATGAGCTCCACCAGGTGGACATAGGTTTCGTTGAGGGCGAGGTACTGGTCGAACTCCGGGAGATTCTTTCCAAAGATATCGACGGACACCTCGAAGGTTGATTTTCGGCCTTTCCGAACGGATGCGAGGATAAGCCCCTTTCTTTCGTGATGATGGTCTTTGATTTCCGTGATTCTCTCGAGAAAATTCGTAAAAGGCCGGCCGTGTGCGGGATAGACGGTTGTCACAGGCAGGCGCTGCACCTGAGTCAGGGACGACAGAAAACGCTCCAGCGGCCGAAAATCGGTTTGAAAAAGATCCGGACTCAGATTCGGGGTAATATCGGGCAGGATATGATCCCCGGCCAGCAGAATTCCTTCCGTCCTGAAAAAAAAGCAGACCTGTCCCCGGCTATGCCCCGGCGCGGCGATCACCTCACAGGACCGGTTGCCGACGGTGTAAATTTCGCCGGGCAGCAGGGCGTGATCCAGCGGGAACGTCCCGATCATTTTACTGAAGCTCTTGAAGATGGACCCCAGCAATGCAAGGGCCTCATCCCCAAGGCCATGACGCACGTAGAACAAACGCAGTTCCGCAATCAGGCGATCCTGATCTTCGGCGATGCGGACAAATTCATGATCCACATCGGACATGAGGATGGTTGCACCCGAGGCGGCCTTGATGCGTGCAGCCAACCCGCAGTGGTCTCCGTGGCGATGGGTGATGAAAATCCGGTCGATGTCATGAAGGGAACGGTCGATGCGCTTGAGTCCGGCTTCAAGGGTCGCAAACGTCTCCGGGGTATTGAGACCGGTGTCGAAAAGGGTCATGCGGCCATCGTGAACGATAACATAGACATTGACATGCTCCAGCCGGAAGGGCATGGGCAGCGTGATCATGTAAAAATCGCCGGCGATTTCCTTAATCAAGGTTGTTCTCCTTTTGAATCAAATTCAGAGCCTGAGCTGAATTACGTTCAAGCACTTTTTGCATTTTATTTCAAAACATAAAATGGGTTCCATGAAAGGATAACACAAATCATCCCTTGATTTTGTGACGGGAATGACTAAACTACCGCGAGATTCAAAGGAAAGGATGAGCCATGCCCATCTACGAATTTTATTGTCACAAGTGCAATACGGTCTATAATTTCTTTGCCCGATCCGCCAATACGGACAAAATCCCCTATTGCCCGCAATGCAAGCGAATCAGGCTCAAACGCCAGATGTCGATCTTTGCGAAGGTATCCAGGGGTAAGGATGAGGAGGGGGGTGGTGACGACATGCCCCCCATCGATGAAGCGAAGATGGAAAAGGCGATGGCCATGCTGGCCGGCGAGGCGGATAAAATCAACGAGGACGATCCCCGTCAGGCGGCCAACCTGATGCGGAAGCTGTCGGAAGCCACGGGATTGAACCTGGGGCAGGGGATGGAAGAGGCTCTTCGGCGCATGGAACGGGGCGAGGACCCCGAACAGATCGAAGCGGAAATGGGGAACCTGCTGGAAGGCGAAGAGCCCTTTACCTTTGAACAGAAAGGGAAAAAGGGGGCCAGGAAACCGAGACCGCGCGTAGATGAAACCCTCTACGATCTGTAATTCCATTTCTAAATCAAAGCGCTATCTTTGTTGGCAGCGTCGTCGGCTTCCTCGACGTATGTACAATAAGCCTCGTCGCCTCCTCCTTGCCGCCTCGATATCATCTTTGATTTAGAAATGGATAAGGACGCCGCATGAGAATTCGCATCGATAAAAATCTCTGTAACGGCTGTGAAACCTGTATCAATCACTGCCCCGATGTCTTCATGATGTGGGGCATGTACATGAAGGCGGATTTCGAGGTCGCCGATCCGGAAAAATATCAGAAAGCGGTCCGGGAAGCCGCCAGTCTGTGCCCGAAAAAGGCCATTTCCATTTCAGGGCAATAGAAGCTGGTTGTTTTTTGAGCGGGATTCGCCGATGCTCGTTACCGTGATGGCGGGCTGGCCGAGGACGGGGCATTTTGTTTCACAGATGCCGCAGCCGATGCAGAGTTCCAGATCCACATGGGGCTGTTTGACGGTTATTGTTTTGCCGGTCCGGTTCAGGACCCGGACTTCCTCAAACCAGATCGCTTTTCTCGGAGTGGGGCATACTTCTTCACAAACGATACAGGGGGTCGAATGGGCAAAGGGGAGGCAGCGCCCCTTGTCGATCATGGCCAGACCGATTTTGACCTTTGCCTTTTCTTCCAGCGAAAGTTTTTTAATGGCGCCGGTCGGGCAGACCTGACCGCAGAGCGTGCACCGGTATTCGCAGTAGCCGATTCGGGGGACCAGCACCGGCGACCAGATCCCCTCCAGGTCCGCTTCCAGCAGGCTGGGCTGAAGCCCGTTGGTAATACAGACCTTCATGCACTCCCCGCATTTTATGCATCGCTTCAAAAACGCCCTTTCATCGAGAGAACCGGGTGGACGGATCAGCAGGGGGTCTGCGGCGCCGGCTTTTTTCAACGGTGAAATCCTGAGCAGGGGAACAGCGATCATGCCGGCAATCATCGAGCCGATGACGCGCCGCTTCCCCAGATCAAGCGCGGCTCCAGCCGGTTTTCTGGAAAATCCGAAGCGCACCGCATTCTGAGGACACGCATCGTCGCAGTTCATGCAGGCCATGCATTCCGACTTGAGCCACTTTTCTTTTTTGTCCGGTGCAGCGCCGCCCTGGCACTCCCGGCGGCAGACGCCGCAACTGTCGCATCCTTCACTGACGGAGCGGTTCAGGATTGCGTATCTGGAAAACAGTCCAAGCAGGCCGCCGAGCGGACAGAGGTATTTGCACCAGAAGCGGCGTTCCAGCAGGTTCAGGGCCAGGATGCCCAGAAAAAGGAAGCCGGTAAACGCCGCCTGGTTGAAGAGCGGCTGCTGAAAGGAGAGAACGGTCTTTTTCATCAGGCCGTAAAAAAATTCAGATATATCGGTAATAACAGGGAGATGCCATCCATAAACGGTGTCAAAGACACCGACCGTGGCAACCTGGATCAGCGGGTAAATCGCCAGGGACAGAGACCGGATCAACAGGGCAAGGGGGTCCAGGATGCCCGAAATCTGGAGGGTAAAGACCGATGAAACGAGCAGGACAATCAGCAGGATGTATTTCCAGTGGTGCAGATTGTAGGACTTTGCGGACAGGCGCTTTTTATTCAGGGCGCCCGCCATGTTGTGCAGGGTCCCGAGCGGGCAGATCCAGCCGCAGAACACCCGGCCCAGCAGAACCGCTACCAGAATAACGAGCAGGGCGAGCAGGAAAGGCGAATAAAACTGGCGGGTGGACAGAACTGTCGTGATGTAGATGAGCGGATCGGCCTCAAGGAACACTTTGACCGGGTAACCCAGTTCATCGGCCCCTCGGGATTGCGTCTGCAGGAAAAGCCAGAGAAAAATCAGCAGAAAGAGGGCTTGGGTCAGGCGTCGGATGTTTTTAAGCATATACAGTATCCCGACTTTTTTCGAATTCGTTACAAACAGGCCGATGGAAAATGGTTCGCAAGCGGCGAATGAAAGATTTTTCGACTTTCCAGATATTAGATTAATTTATTGATTTCAAACATATTTTGGCCTTATAATATTTTATGCGAAAAAGATTTTGAGCAGCGGCGAAGCCATTTTCCAAAGGTCGATATTTTTCATCGGCTATGCAAAGCCCTCACACGGTGATTCTCCTGATTTTCATCTTCTCCAGGTCCATGCTGCCCAACCTGAGCTGATGGCCGATGCGGACACAGCCCAACTCGGCCGGTTTCATGCCGAAGAGCGTGGCCCCGAAGGCGTCGACGGCCACGGCGTCCGTCCCGGCAATGACCATGTCGAGCTGCTTCACATCCGTCAGGCTTCCTCCCTGGGGTCCGTTCGCCGTCAGAATCCGGACGGCGTCGAGAATCGTCAATGCGGGTTTGATAAACATCGCCAGATCCACGATACTTTCATCCACGCGCTGGTGAATCCGCCCCCGCGAGCCGCCCATCACACCCATCCAGTTTTTCATGCCCAGGGTCAGCTTCGAGAGGCCGTGGGTTTTGGCGATCGGGATATTGATGACTTTATCCGCCTCAAAAACCTCCGTGTACAGAGGCCATGATTTGAGCGAATGGCCGTTGATGCGCATGTCCTTGAATTTCCGGTCATCCATAAAGACGACGGCTGCGCCCGCAGCGGAGGCCGCATCGGCGATGCCGCTCTGCTTATAAGTCCGCCGCGGGTCGCTGACGGGATGGTCAAAAACCTTAACCCTTTTCGCGCCCGCCTCAAGACAGAGAAGGACGACGGTGGCGACCACCTCGGGATTGGTGTTGGCGGCGTATTCGGGCGTCCGGTCCCAGCCGATATTGGGTTTGACCACAACCACGTCGCCCCGGGAAACAAATCTCTTCATGCCGCCCAGAGCGTCAATGGCGGCCCGTGTGATTTTCGCCGGCGGCGTCCCGCGGGCAACGGCCAGATCCGTTTTTTCAGCGGCG
Organism: uncultured Syntrophaceae bacterium; assembly: GCA_964467445.1. Classification (GTDB taxonomy): domain Bacteria; phylum Desulfobacterota; class Syntrophia; order Syntrophales; family Fen-1087; genus JAPLJM01. Next base: position 2,301 of record CAYXQK010000029.1, on the reverse strand, counting down.
ACGAGAGCGGCAAGGATCGGGTCCAGGCCAATGGGTATGGTCAGCGCCGCACCGCTGATCACGGCAGTTTTCAAAAAGTCTCTGCGGTTCATATCAAGCCCCAGGTTTAATCTTTAGAAATCAGATCAATCACAGTGACCTCCGGGGGCGCAAGAAAACGGATCGGCGGTCCCCAGGTTCCGGCGCCCCGGTTCACATAAAGGCGGGAACCCTTCGGCAGGTCATAATAGCCGGAATGATAGGGAAAGGCAAGTTTTGTGAGCAGGACAAACGGATAGATTTGCCCCCGGTGGGTATGCCCGGAGAGCTGCAGATCAAAAAGCCCCAGGCTATCGGGGTCAAACACCGGCCTGTGCTTGAGGAGGAGGGAAAATGTCTCTTTCGGAAGTTTTGCAAGCAGCCCTTTTTCAGGGACGTTTTTATACAGGCCAAAACGCTCTCCCGTCGGATCATCCACCCCGACGATGCTGATCAGACCCGCCAGCGTCAAGGCTTCCCCGCGCAGCACCAGAAATCCCGCCTGCCGGTGAAAGGCCAGCGCCTGCTCGATGCCGGCAAAAAACTCATGGTTTCCGGTGACGGCGATCTTGCCGTATTTGGGCTGGAGATCTCTGAACAGTTCGGCGGAGGACATCAAGTTGTCAATCTGGCCATCCAGCAGATCCCCCGTGGAGACGAGGAGGTCCGGTTCGGCCTGTTTGACGGCTGCCAATATATTTTCCAGACGCTTTTCCCGGATGATCATGCCGATGTGGACGTCCGAAATCTGGACGATCCGAAGCCGGCCGACCTCCGGGGGAATTTTGGAGGTTCGAATCGTGACCTGTTCGGTACGGATGTTTGTTGCCTCAAAATAGCCGTAGGCGTTGAGAGCTACGGAGACGACCAGCGGAATGACAAACCAGTAAAGGGGCGGCGGAATCAGCGAAGACAGCTTCTTTCCGGTGAGTTGGCCCGCGATATAGATCAGCAGGCGATAAACGTCAAAGAGGATCGACATGGCAAAGAAAAGAAACAGGACGCCCATCCAGATATATCCGATATAGGATAGCAGGCAGGCCGTGGACTCATAACCGTAACGCTCCGATACCCGGACCAGGATCGGGGCCAGGATCATGAACGCCATCAGGATGATCAGCCCCGCCTGGTGACCGGTTGATATGAGTGGAAAGGCCGCCTTGATCCTGCTGAAGACGTAGAAATGAGCACTGCCGTAAACGACGAAAAAGACGAGAAGAAACAGGGTCACAAGCGTATTTACTCCGATGGTGTCTCAGCCCCCCCAGATTGTCCGGGCGAAAAGCGGATAGACCTGCCTCATTTTCGCCTGCACCGGCCCCCGGAGGATTACCAGATCGGTTTCACCCAGCGGATCGATGGTCGGGATGTATCTCCCCTCGATGGCTAGATCAAAACCGGTATTTTCCACGACCTGACCGACGGTCACGTCCGGGAAAACATAATCCAGAATGATCTGTTTGCGGCTCAGGTCAAAGGCCATGACGCACAAAGGCGTCACCACATGGCTCAGACCGCCCCGGCGCCAGGGCGTTATGCCCGCCTCGTCGAAGCCCGTGGCATTGACAAAGTCGGCTTTGGGGACAAACAGTTTCCGGTTGTGGTTGTTCGTGAACAGGATGGTCCGTCCGCTCATGGCATAGAGCATGGAGGAGCCGGCCCCGCCGGGGAGCCTCAGGCTCGGGCGCCGGTAATCGCCTAAAACGGAAAGATTGACGCTGCCCCGCTGATCGATTTGAATGCCCGATAGAAAAAAGACATCGATTTTCCCCTGCTGGGCCAGGCCGAAGAGTTCGTGAAACCCTTCCGACAGACGGTTTTTGGGGTCTCCGTAGATGAGCAGGTCCAGGTCCGGCGCATGCGTGTGTTTGGCCAGGAAACAACCCGCGGCCGGGATGGGAGACAGGGTGCCTGTGGCGACGCACTCACCGTTTTTGAGCAGACGGGCAATTGCGCCGATCATGCGCTCGGAAGGAAGGATGTTCTTATTTTCCATCGGATTTGAACCCCACTTTTGCAAGGTATTCTGCATGATCCTTCGGCGCCAGGATATAGGTTTCCAGATACCGGCGGAAGGACGACTCATCTTTTGCGGCTGTCACATAGGCAGTCATATGGGCGGCATCAATGTCATAACGCCCGGGGCAGCCCGTCGGGTGCGCTCCGCCGGAGGCAACGACAACAACGTCGATGTGGACCGGGGCAACATAGACCTCGTGCAAGCCCGGAAGGACCTGATCGGGTTCGACGAGTTCTTCGACGACGGCGATGGTTTTGCGCGAC
>CAYXQK010000028.1:0-6035 GCA_964467445.1 uncultured Syntrophaceae bacterium | reverse complement strand
TAAAAACTCGTGGCCACGTCCCCGAAAATAGGGACGGGAGCGATTTTTCCGCGGCGTTCCTCGTGGTGGCGGTATCAAATGCACAAAAATCGCTCCCGTCCCTATTTTCATCATTCCACCGAGGCTTCGCCCCATTCCTTGGGCTCGAGGCGGGCTTCGTTCGGGATATCGTCCACGACGTTGGCCGAGAAGCTGTTGTTGGAGAGATACGCGCGGCGGACCGCCTTCCCCACGCCCTGGGCGTTGCCGAAGATGTAGCCGACGTCCATCTTCACCTTCTGCCCCGACTCGAGCTTCAGCCGCAGGGCCTCGAGCGGAATCGCCACCTTCGCCCGGAAGCCTTTGTCCGTCTTCTCGGTCGTCAGCGCGACGTTCTCCAGGAATCGGATCTCGTCGAAGCTCTCCTTGCCGGTCGGTGAGTTGAAGACCGTCGGCTCACCCTTGAAGTCCTTGACCTTCGGAAAGTAGACGGTCGCCAGCGGCTTGCCCTGATGCTGCGTCACGAGCACCCGCACCGGCTCGCCGAGGTTGTTCTCCAGTTGGATGTCGAGGCAGTTGCCCCCCTTGAAGAGCAGCTTCGGATCGGGCACCGAGTTGACCAGCGGCGTCGGCGACGTGACGTCGTATTCAACAAGCAAACTCGTCGAGTCGCGGGCCGCCTTCGCCTTGAAGCCCCAGCTGTTTTCCAGCTCCTTCTCCACCGCCTTCGCGGCGGCGAGATCCTTGCCGATCACGATCCGGTTGGCGGCGGCGATCGCCATCTTGTATTCCCTCTGCGCCTGCTCGGCCTTCGCGGCCAGTTCGGGCGTGTGCACGTAGGTGCCGCCCGGGAGATCCTTAATGGTGTCGAGGCCCGTCACTTCCCAGACGCGGGCGTCCTGGCCGCCGCCGATCGCGAAGTAGCGCTGCGTGCCATCGATATCGAGCCTGCCGAAGTAGCCGCCCTGCCCCTCCGGTGCCCCCTCGTCCTGGCCACGGTTGAGCATCAGCCGGCCGTCCTTGAGCAGGGCGCCCACATAGATGCCGTCGGTACGGAACACATGGTTGGGGCCGAAGTAGGTCTGGAAGACGAGGAAGTCGCCCCCCTTCCCCATGCACTGCGTCATCCCCCAGAGCCGGCCCGGGCCGGTGACGCCGAGATTCAGCGAGTTCTGCCACTGCGTGATGTCGCTGTAGCCCCAGAGCGGCTTGCCGTCCTTGCCATAACGGGCCAGCGACAGCCCTTTGCTAGGCGTGTAGCTGAAGATGCCGCCGTCATCCGCTTGCACCGAGGTGTAGCCCACGGGCAGCGGATATTTTTCGGCCTTGGCGAGATCGTATTTCGGGATGCCGTTCTCCATGCTCACGGGCTTGAGCACATGGCCGCTGCCAAGCAGCACAGAGAGATCGGGAAAGACATTCACGATATTGAAGTTTTCCACAGGCGTGCCCTTGAGCGGCACGACCTCCTCCGGTTGCACGCAGAAGTCGCCGTTCTGGTCCTGCCAGAAATACTGTCCGGTCGGATACTTCGCGCGATCGTCGTCCATGAAGGGAATGCCCGCCGGGCCGATGTAGTCGTAGCCGACGTGAATCATGCTCATCGTGGGCTTGAAGAGGTCGCCGTCACGGTAGAACAGCCCGGAATAGTGGGCGTATTTGTTGCCGTAGAGGTATTGCCGGCCGTTGTCAGCGGTGACGATCTTCGGACTCGCGTTATACGAGCCCGCGTTCAGCTCGGGAATCATGTCGGGCGACGTCTTCCGCCAGATCGTGGTCAGCGGTGTGACCTTGTAGTTTTTCCAGTCGATCTTCCAGAGCACGTTGTGCACGAGCACCTCGTCGGGCTTCTTGGGATCGATGAAGCCGTAGGCGAAGTAGTCGCAACCGCCGAAGAATTCCTTCTTGAAAGCTCCGGTCTTCGCGTCCCAGACGCTGATCCGCTTGGGCGCGTCGGTCGTCTCCGCCACCCAGAGCTGGCCGGTCTTGTCCACCGTGATGCCGCCGGGCATGTAGATGCCGAGCGGGTCATACTTGCCCTTCGCGGGCCGGCCGCCCTCCTTGCCGATGCTGCGGACGTACTTTCCGGTCGCATCGAAGGCCGACACATTCATGAGCTTCCCGGCGTTTGCCACGAAGATCATGTTTTCGAAGGCAGCGACGCCGGCGGGCTCGTCGAGCTTCTCCGCGATCGTCGCGACGGGTTTGCCGTCCGCGAGCACGAGCACCTTCCCGCCGCTGATCACGGCGAGCGAGCCATCGGCAAGGGCGGCGAGCCGCTCGGGTGCCGGCACATCCCACGTGCCGATCACCGCGCCGGTCTTGGCATCGAAACGCCCGACGAGGTTGCGGGCCTTGTAGCTGGCGAAGAGAGTCTTGCCGTCGCAGGCCAGGCCGGTGACGACGTTGGTCTTCTCGTCGCCGCCCGGGGGGGCGTTGATCTCATCCTTGCCGCCCAGCTGGATCGGCCGCGCCTCCTTGGCGGTCATCAGCTGGATGCCCAGGCTCTTCGTGAAGCCGTGGCCGCCGGCGGAGAAGACGGTCGTGTTGTCGGTGGCCAGATGCGTGGCGTCAAAGTTGCAGCCCCACTGCTTCTTGCCCTCGAAATCGGTGCGGATCACGCCCCAGCCGAATTCGCTGCCGTCCCAGGCGAGGAGCACGCCGTCATTGAAGGCACAGGCCGTCCGTGGCGAGCCGTGGTCGGCGCCCCAGCCTCCCTTGCCGTCGACGGTGGGATACGCCGGCTGGCCCGAGTTGTGCACGCTGAAGCGATACTCCGCCTTCACCGGCTTGTGGTAGATGCCCCGCCAGGTGTAGGTGCCGGCAGGCAGCAGGTTGCCGTTGTCGTCGCAGCCGTCCCACCGCTCGGTGTTGGGCCCGCCGAGCCGCTCCTGCTGCGGCACGAGGATGCGGACGTTTTCGTTCTTGTCGTTGAAGAGCTGGACCGTGCACTCCGTGTCTTCCGGCAGCGTGTAGGCGAAGTCGAGCGGCAGCGGCCGGTCGGGCGGCACGCCCTCGAGCACGAGCTTGCGATCGACCTTGCCCGTGGGCGAGAAGACGAGCTTCCCCCAGCACTTCGTGCTCTGGAACGGGAAACCAGCCTCGCGCATGAGGTCGTAGGCCCAGGCCGCGCCGCCGGCGGTCATCTGTCCGTCGGGCCGCGAGTAGTTGAACTGCACCGTGCTCGCGACGATGTCGCCACCCTTGAGCGGGGCCTTGGCGTTGAGCGTGGTCCATGGGATGCGGTATTCGAACGAGTAGCCCGTGCCGTCGGGCCGCTTCAGATACTTGGCCTGAAACTGGTCCTGCGGGACGAGGCCACGCGGGGCGTTTTTCGGCTCGCGGTAGGTCATGCCCAGTTGCATCGCCAGCTGCGGCTGGCTCGTCTCGGTGTAGTGCCAGAGCGTGAGGTGGACGATGTCGTCACGGGTCTCCGTCGGGTCGCCCTTCCCCTTGTACTTGAACGTGCTCTCGTCGAGGATCGGGTAGCCCACCTTCGGGTCGGTGGTGAGGCGGAACTGGCAGGAGTCGGCGTTCCAGCCCTGCATCGGATCGGTGTCCGGACTCCGCATGTTCATCATCGGATTCGGGTCGTTGACGTCGGCGCCGAGGTAGATCGCGTCGGCGTCGTACATCACGGCGAACTTCGCGTTCATCGTGCCGCGGGTGGCCTGGATCACGAACATCTCGATCTGGCCGGAGAGATCCCAGTCGTCGAGCTTGCCGTCGATCGTCACCTTGCCGGGAGCGGGCACGGCATAGAGCTGCTTGTGGCGGCCGCGGCCGTTGTCATTGGCATGGGCGCCGGACGGAAACGCGACGGCCCAGAGGGCGAGGCCTGCGAGGAGCACCGCCCAGACTGACGGCGTGGTGGTGAGGGGGCTCGACGGCGTCGTGGTGCGTGTGATGGTTCGTGCCTGCATCGCAACAATCCTCGTGGGGGGGCAACTGCGAAAACGTGTTCAGCCAGCTTTCGGAGCCTAACCGCTGCAGGCTTTCGATTTCCGCTAATCGTTTCGATTTTGCGTGGCCGAAACGGAAAAGGGGACGCAGCCACTCCTCTTCGGCGCAGCATGTGTTGTCCCCCGTGGCGGCAAGTTTTTAACTTGTCGGTGTCCCCGGCATCGATTCCACAAGTTAAAAACTTGCGGCCACGGGGCGGGGGGCGCCCAAAAGGGGACGTGGCGATTCCTGAAAAGAGCTGCGTCCCTTTTTCACTGGGCGTAGAGCTGGCTGACCGGGATTGGCGTGAAGCCGCCCGGCCACGTGCCGCGGGGCGTCGCCCACTTCAGCCGGATGCCGTGATTCGTCGTCGGATGGGTCATAGCCGCGTCGTAGAGGATCTCCACTGGATACCGCTTGCCGGCCTCCATGTAGACCTCGTTGTAGGAATACCTCCCCAGTTCGACGCCAGCGATCCGGTACTGCGTCTTCGGCGGATAGTTGTCGGTGGAAAAGGCGTGCCAGCCGGTCTGGTAGGCCTCGATTTCGCCCGTGACCCGGGCTACGCGACCATTCTGGAAGATCCGATATTTTTCGGGCCCGCGGCTCTGCCCCCAACTCTCGTTGACATCGGTCAGCCGCACGAGCGCAGGCTTGTCGGCAGGATGATCCTGATCCCAAAACTCGAGCTGCAATCCCTTGCCGGTGCCGGGCGGAACCTCCGTGAGCATCGGCTGCTTTGCCGCCGCGGCGGCGGCGAGCATCACCTTCCCGCTCTTCCGCTCCCAGCCGTCCCAGCCGGTGACCTTGCCGATCCGCAGATCGTTGAGGCCATGCCAGTAGAGCAGCACGTCGCCGGTCTTCGGATCATTCACCAGCGTTGTGCCGAGCGACTCGCCGCCGGCCCCATACCGCCAGACCGGGGCGGCCTTGCGGTCGATCTCGTCCATCACGCCGCCGACCCAGAGGCCGTCACGGTCCCAGACGTAGCTCGTGAGCGGCCACGGGCCCTCCATGAAGTCGTTGATCACGACGCAGTCGTGCGTCGTGCCCGCGATCCGGCGGAAGCAGCCAATGTCGCCGGGGGCGATGTGCGACTGCGGCGAGCCGCCGGTCTTGCCCGGCGTGATCCAGCGCTGGGTTCCATCGGCGTTGTAGGCGATCAGGAAGGAATCCGTGCTATGGCCCCAATCTTTCATCGAATCATTGATGGCCACATACCAGCCGCCGTTCTTGGGATCCGCGGTGATGTAGGAGGCCCACCGGGGCTCGGTGTGTTTCACACGAGGCGGCAGCTTCAGGAGCGTCTTGCCGGCCGGGAACTCGCCGAGCACCGGCGAGCCCGCCGAGTTGAGTCCGGTGATCGGCCAACGCATGAAGCCATCGGAGACGGCATACATCCCGCTGGCGTCCCATTCGGGCAGGCATGTCCACGGTCCGGCCTTCGAGTAGGTCACCTCGTCGCGCTGCGCCCGGCCGTCGCCGTTGGCGTCGGTCCACAAGTAACTCTGTTTCCCTTGCTCCATCCATTCCTTGAGCGGCCCACGCAGGTGTTTTTCGTAATGTCGTGCCTGCAGGTGAAAGACCGTAGCGGGCGTCAGACGATCGCCGTCGTCATCTACTTGGAAGATCTGCGCGTTCGAGCCCGCGATGAAGAGCTTCCCGTCGCGACGGAAGGCGCGATACAGGAGTGCGTTGGCATGGCCTTGCAGCATGCCGTCGGCCATTTGGTCGAGCTGGTAGACCGCCCTCACTCGCCAGGTCTTCTTCTCGAGATCGACGGCCAGCCGCATGATCGAGTTCCATCCGCTGGGCATAAACACGGTGCCGGGATTCTCAGGATCGACGGCGATCCACGGCGCCCAGACATGGCCGCCATACCATTCCTGGTCGAACCGACCGTCGGCCGTGAAGCGGGCGACCCGCCGCGGCGCCGTGTTCGGCTCCGCCACCAAGAACCCGCCGTCGGGCGCGGCCGCGACCGAGCCCACATCGAGAAAACTCTCCTTCGCGGCCTGGTCGTAGGTGCCGTTGCGGCGGCCGCCAGTCTGACCGAAGGCCGCAAGCCGTTTGCCATCGGTGCCAAACCGAAGCACCTGGTTCGTGGCGGCGTC
>CAYXQK010000027.1:0-19676 GCA_964467445.1 uncultured Syntrophaceae bacterium | reverse complement strand
GTGGTGTTCGAGTTCTTCCGCCGCGATCTGCTGGAACATGGCCTTCCCCGCAGGATTCCGGGTCCGCTCCGCGTTTTTGAGATAGAATTCATGCTCCTTCATCTCATTGGCAAGCGCGACCTCCAGGGCATTCAGACGATTTTTCATGGATGATCTCCTTATTATTTTTTCATTATGAATACTTGCCGGGGAAATTGGGTTTCCGTTTTTCCTTCTGGGCGCGAATCCCTTCGCGGGCGTCCAGACTGGCAAAAATGGGCAGGCCGATTTCCAGTTCCTTTTTGAACGCTTCTGCCCAGGATAGATCCTGGCTTTCCCGGAAGCAGCGGATAATCCCCTGAACCGCCAGGGGGCCGTTTCCGGCGATTCTTCCTGCCATCTCCATGGCCGTTTTCATGAGGTCTTCCCGCGGCACGACGCGATTTAGGAAACCCCACTCCAGCAGCGTTTTTGCGCTGAAGTTATCGGCCGTGAGCAGGATTTCAAGCCCCCGGCAGGGGGTCAGCGTCCGGGGCAGGTAGACGTTCGAACCCCCCGTGGGCATGATCCCGAGGCTGGCTTCCCGCATCTGAAAAACGGCGTCTTCCGAGGCGATCCGGAGGTCGGCGCCCATGATCGTCTCAAACCCGCCGGTCAGGCAATAGCCGTTGACCGCCGCAATAACCGGTTTTTTCACAATACTGGGTTTCAGCATGGCTTCGGCCACATGGGGACCGATTTTGGCCAGCCAGCGCTCCGCTTCGGTCTCCGGCTCGCGCATCCCCGTCAGGATCGGAATGGCCGTCCGCAGATCCATCCCGGAGCAGAAAATGTCGGGCAGACAGGAATAGAGGATGGCCACGCGGATGGAATCATCCGCGTTGATATCCTGCCAGGCCAGATGCATGTCCATCAGGATCTGGGGATCCAGTGCATTTTTTTCTTTCGGCCGGTCCAGTCCGACCTTGGCGATACTTCCCTCTTTTTCGTAAACTAATCCCATCGTTTTCTCCTTCTTTCATGCTTATGGTAATTTACAGGCGTCTCCTGTTATGAATGGCCTTCCGAGAGCTTTGCACAACCGGTGAAAAATGGTTCGCAAGCGGCGAATCAAAGATTTTTCGACTTTCCAGAAATTAGCTTAATTTATTGATTTCAATAATATTTAAGCCTTATAATCTCTTTAGCGAAAAAGATTTTGAGCCGTGGCGAAGCCATTTTTCAAAGGTCTCCTTTCAACGATACCAGAAAGGATTAAAGCGTCTCATTTTTCGCGTCTTGTAACAAATTTAACCGGCAATCTCAAGGTAAATAACGAACCCAGGAAGGGGTTGGAAGGGGTTGGAAGGGCCAGGGAGTCAGTCGCCCTGCGGCGAGAGCGCTTTTTGATACTCTTCCAGCAGAAACCCCCTGCTGACGCCATGATCGATAAAATCCCAGGGCAGGATTTCCGCCGGATCTTTCTGCCGGTAGACATAAAAATCGGGGTGGGGCACACTCCCTTTCAGGGCGCGGGACCAGTTTCCTCCCTCCTGATGGACAGCCCGCAGAATCCTGCCCACGCGCCGGTCGCCCAGAGAGAGAAGAGCCTGGATGTAGTTCCATTTCGGGACATCGTGGATGACGTTCACGGCAGGGTCGCGGCGGAATGCCTTTTCAATCTGCCGGATTTTTTTCTGCGCGCTCCGAATGGGGGCAAGGGGACACCATTGGAAAGGCGTGACTGCCTTCGGAATGAACTGGTTCACACTCAACGTGATCCGCCGGGATGGCTTTTTCACCGCCGCGCGCCCGGGGGCCTGCCTTTTGATGTCTTCCACAAGCCGGATCAGAGCAGCGATATCGGCGTCGGTTTCCGTGGGCAGGCCGACCATGAAGTAGAGCCGGATATTGAAAATGCCGTGATCCAGCAGCGCTGCGACGGCATTGAAAATCTGCTGCTCATCGAAGCCCTTGCGGATGACATCCCGGAGACGCTGGGAACCCGCCTCCGGCGCCAGGGAGACCGTTTCTATGCCACTTTCCTTGAGCAGGGCCAGAATTTCTCCATCCAGCCGATCCAGCCGCAGGGAACCCACCGCGACTTTTCCCGCCTGATTGAGGATGCTCTGACAGATCCGCTTCAAATCAGGATGATCTGAAACGGCCGTCCCGACCAGTCCGATCCTCTGTTGTGCAGCCAATCCCCGAATGACCGACGCCTGCAGAACCCGTTCGCTTCTGAAGCGGGCGGGACGGTAGACAAATCCGGTCGCGCAAAACCGGCAACCGCGCTGACAGCCCCGACTGATTTCCGTCAGGTGCATCTCCCCGAGTTCCGTGTCGGCGGCAGCAATACCTTGCTCGGTCAGGAAGGCATCGATATTTTTGACCCATCTTTTCTTTATCCGCAACGGAAGCACGGCATCCATGGCCTCCCTGCTCTTGATACGTTGATCATCATGATAGAAAACATGATAAAGGGCGGGGACATAGGCCCCCTCCAGGTCCCGCTGCAGCTCAAACAGGGAATCCTTTCGGGGCATGCCGGAACGGGTCAGGGGTTCGTAACGGCGCATAAATTCCGGCAGGCTCTCTTCCGCTTCCCCCAGCAGGAAAAGATCGAAAAAATCGCACAACGGCTCCGGGTTCAGTGTGATGGAAATCCCGCCGCCGATAATCAGGGGCTGCCGCTGGCCGCGCTCCTCGGTCAGGAGGGGAATGCCGGCCAGTGCCAGCATTTTAAGGATATTCGGGTAGTCATTCTCAAAGGATACGGAAAAGGCGAGGATATCAAATTCAGCCAGGGGTTTCTGTGATTCCAGGCTGAAAAGGGGGGATGATCCCGGAACGAACATGGTTTCATCTGAAGGATCAGGAAGAAATGTTCGCTCGCAAAGAAAATCCTGATCAGAGTTCAGGAGCGCATAGACGGTCTGAAAACCCAGGTTGGACATGCCGGCCCGATAGGTGTTCGGATAGGCCAGGCAAACGCTCAGCCTGTCTCCCCAGGCCTGCTTCCGACCACCGCGTTCACGCGACACAAGACCGCGATATTTTTCCTTAAGCGTCCATGACATCTAAGTATGATTGTAAGGCTGTTTTCTCATCAAGTTTCACCGCTTCTAATCCGCCTGCCTTCTCAGGAATGTCGGGATTTCAAGGTCAGGATTGTCGTCATCAATCATTCCCAGCTTGACGACATTAGCGTTTTCCACTGGTTTTTCCTTGTTTCGGAGATAGGCCGGCAGGGACAGGTCTTCTCTGCGATACCCCTGCATGCGGGTAATATTGGGAATGCCCTGCCGTTTTTGGGCCGTGTCTTCGAAGCCTGTAGCGATGACGGTAATTCTGATCTCATCGCCCATATTCTTGTCAATGACGGTCCCGAAAATGATATTGGCGTCTTCATGGGCTTCTTTCTGAATCAGCGTGGAGGCTTCATGGATTTCATGCAGCGTCATATCCGGGCCGCCGGTGATGTTGAGCAGAACCCCATGGGCGCCTTGAATGGTATTGTCTTCCAGCAGCGGCGAGGAGATGGCTTTCTGTGCGGCTTCGATGGCCCGGTTTTCTCCGCTGGCGGACCCCGTCCCCATTAAGGCCAGCCCCATCTCGGACATAATGTTCTTCACGTCGGCAAAATCAAGATTAATGAGACCTGGAACAATGATCAGGTCGGAAATGCCCTTGACGGCATGATACAGGATGTCATCCGCCTTCTTGAAAGCATCCAGCAGGGAGAGATTCCTGCCGCCCAGGCTGAGCAGCCGCTGATTGGGAACGGCAATCAGGGTATCGACGGTGCCCCTCAACTCCGCAATGCCTTCATCCGCCTGCATGTTTCGCCTCTTGCCTTCAAACTGGAAGGGCCTGGTCACGACGGCGACCGTCAACGCTCCCATTTCCTTGGCCAGTTCCGCGATAATCGGCGCTCCGCCGGTTCCCGTACCCCCCCCCAGACCGGCCGTAATGAAAACCATATCGGCGCCTTCCAAATGCTGCCTCAGCAAATCCTTGGCCTCCATCGCCGCCATTTTCCCGACTTCCGGATTGGCCCCGGCGCCAAGTCCCTTGGTAACCTGGGCGCCCAGCTGGATCTTGATCGGCGATGAGGATGCCCCCAGCGCCTGCGTATCCGTGTTGGCGGTAATAAATTCGACACCCTGAAGGTTGTAGGCAATCATGGTGTTTACCGCATTACCGCCCCCGCCGCCGACTCCGATCACCTTGATTCTTGCCGAAATCGCCTTCTCTGGATCCGTTAATTCAAACATGGCCACCCCCTTAAAAGAATTCTAAAAACCATTTTTTAATTTTTCTGAGAATATCGCCAAAGAAACTGCCGCCCCTTGTCGTCGGGGCCTCCCTTGACAGATGTCTGCTGCCGTGAAAGACGAGCCCCACTCCGGTTGAGTACATCGGGCTGTTGACCACATCGGTCAGGCCACCGAATCCAATCGGGCTTCCGCGCCGGACAGGCATATTAAAAATCTGCTCTGTCAGTTCCGTAATTCCTTCAATGAGGGCGCTGCCTCCCGTCAGAACAATTCCGGCGGCCAGAATATCTTCATAACCGGACTTTACAATTTCCTTATAGGCCATCGTCAGGATCTCTTCCATGCGCGGCTCGACGATCCTTCCTAAAATCTGGCGTGAGACCTCCCGGGGCTCCCGGCCGCCCACACTGGGAACTTCGATGGTCTGATCCTTGGCAATCAGCGCACCGAAGGCGCAGCCGTATTTGATCTTTATTTTTTCCGCTTCCATCAGGGGGGTTCTGAGACCCGTGGCAATGTCACTGGTCACGAAATTGCCGCCGACCGGCAACACGGCGGTGTGTTTGATGCTCCCCTCCGTAAAAACGGCGATATCCGTCGTCCCGCCGCCGATATCGATCAGGGCGACGCCCAGATCTTTTTCATCACTGCTGAGCACGGCCTCGCTCGCGGCGATCTGCTCGAGGACAATCTCGTTGATTTCCAGACCCACGCGATTGACGGATTTGACGATATTCTGGATGGACGTGACCGCCCCGGTGACAATGTGGACCTTGGCCTCCAGCCGGACGCCCGACATGCCCACGGGGTCCCGGATGCCGTCCTGATCATCCACGATATAACTCTGCGGCAGGGTATGCAGGATCTCCCGGTCCGTCGGAATGGCAATCGCTTTCGATGCCCCAATGGCCCGCTGCACATCTTCCTCATCCACCTCGCGCCCCTTGACGGCGACAATGCCCAGTGAGTTCTGCCCTTTGATATGGCCGCCCGCGATTCCGGCATAGACGGAACTGATCTCACATCCCGACATGTGTTCCGCTTCATCAACCGCGCGCTTGATCGCCTCGACCGTGCTGTCGATATTGACGACAACGCCCTTGCGCAAGCCTTCGGAGGGATGAGAACCGATCCCGATAATATCAATGCCCTGCGGTGTCAGCTCGCCGACAATGACACAGGTCTTTGTGGTTCCCAGATCCAACCCTACAATGACATTCGATTTCCTTGCCATACACTTATCCGCCTTCCCTCATCATGTTTTGTACCCTTTTGCCGGTCGTCCCGGGATTGCGGGCACCAGGATATGTCGTTTCTGCACGGTAATCTTTGCCGGATCCGTCAAATCGATCAGCACATACTTCAGGTCGATGTTCCTTTTTTCCAGATCATCCAGCACCGGCCTGAGCCGCTTGATCTTATTGTCATAGTGATCAAAACCCAGGCGCAGACAAAGGCCACTGTCGGTAAAGATGGAAAATCCCAAGATCTCATTCCCGTTCACCTCGGCGATGGATCTGATGGGAAATAATGCCTTCTCCGTCGACAGATAGCGAAACAGCTCGATGGATTTTATCAACAACTGCTGATTCAGACGGCCATTCCGGTAACAGCCGGTCAGCGCGGTAAGATCCGATTCATCCCCCGCTTCCAGTTTCTTGAAGACCAGGCCGTCCGCATCCATCAGGTATAAACCGTCGTCCTTTTTCAACAGTGCGATGGCCGTCCGTTCACGAACCTCGATTACCAGCCGTTTCGGAAGCTCACGTCCGACGTGAACATCCTTGATCCAGGGATGCTTCCGGACTCGATCCCGGATCACATCGGCATTGACCGCCAGCAGGTTCTGAGACGGCTTCAGGGCGGCCAAAACCAGAACATCTTTTTCCGTCAGCTCTTTACAGCCCCGAACCAGCGTTTCACTGACCCCTAAAAAGGGGGTGCTCATCGTATGGCTGTATCCCCAAATCAGCATCCCTGTGATCAGCAGGATGCCCGTCAGCAGGAGAGACGCCTTGAGGATATCGCTCAAAATCTGGCCGGACCGACGTTTGAGACGATGAGAACCGGCGCTGATTCTGGACTGGCTGACATGATTCATGGGATGGTCTCCCCCACGATCCGGACCTCTGTCTCCAGAGCAATCCCTGTCTGCTTCAGGACCTCTTGCTGAACCCGTTCGATCAGGGCCAACATATCGGCCGCCTTGGCGCCTCCCGTATTGACGATGAAATTGCCGTGTCTTTCCGATATTTTTGCGCCGCCGATGGTGATGCCCTTGAGTCCCGCCGCTTCGATCAGCAGGCCCGCGGGATGGCCGGCGGGATTCTTGAAAATCGATCCGGCGCTGGGATATTCCAGGGGATGTTTCCTCCTCCGCAAGTCCATGATCTCATCAATGCGCTGACGGATGATCCGATGGTCTCCCCGTTCCAGACAGAAAACGGCGTCGAGTACGATGGTCTCCTCCGGAACCTTAAGCCTTCTGTATTCGAACGAAAGCTCCCTGCACAGCCGCTCCGTCACAACGGCCCGATCGTCCATCAGCGTTGCCTTGTACAGAATATCCTTGATCTCACGCCCATAGGCGCCGGCATTCATCATGACCGCTCCCCCGACGCTTCCAGGAATCCCTGCGCAGAACGCCATCCCTGCAAGCGCCTGTTCCGCCGTCAGACGAACGAGCTCCGCCAGGGAAACCCCGGCCTGGGCATTCACTAAAACAGGATCCTGATCCTTCGGCCCCCAGGCGATGCGGCACAGATCCCTCATTGCAATGATGGCGCCCCGGCAGCCCCCGTCCCGGACCAGCAGATTGGTCCAGTTTCCTACGACCATGAATGGATGGCCGCCTTCCTTCAAAAAAAGGACCAGCTTTTCAATCTCCTCGACACTCTGCGGAAAAACCAGCGCATCGGCCGGGCCGCCGACCCTAAGCGACGTGTAGCGATCGAGCGGCTCGTCAAAAAGAACCGGCCCGGCAGTGATCGCGCTTAATGTTTTCTGTACTGCCCGGTCCATCATCGTCCGGTTTCCCCCTGCCCGGCCGCTCCCGCACGCTTTAGAAATTCCTCTCCGACCTTCCAGACGCTGCCTGCCCCCTGGGTGATAATGACGTCGGAGGACCTGGCGATTTTCAGCAGATGGTCCACGATCCCGTCAAACCCTGAAATATAAACAACGTCCGCATGCCCGCTCTGCCGGATCCCTTCCGTCAAGCCGGCCGCATCCACGCCCTCAATCACCTTCTCGCTGGCGGCATAAATGTCCGTGATAATCAGATGATCCGCACTCGGAAAGGCCGTCAGAAAATCCTGAAAGAGTTTCTGCGTCCGTGTATAGCGGTGCGGCTGGAATACCACGATGATTCTGCCCTTCCAGACCTGCCTGGCCGCCAAAAGGGTTTCGCGGATTTCCGTAGGATGGTGACCATAATCATCGACCACCGTTACCCCCCTGACCTTCCCCTTGACCTCCAGCCGCCGGCCCACACCCACATATTTCAGCAGTCCCTCCCGGATGGCGTCAAAGGGCATGTCCAGTTCCCGGGCCGCGGCAATGGTCGCCAGGGCATTGGCCACATTGAATCGCCCCGGAACGCTCAGCGTCACCTCGCCCAGCCGCTCTGATCTGGCGTAAACCGTAAAGACAGACGTCGGACCCTGAAGAACAACGTCTCTGGCCTGATAGTCTGCCGGCGAGGTCAGACCATACGTGATGGTCCTTCGCTTGATGTCCGGCAGGATCGCCTGTACGTGAGGATCGTCAAGGCACAGAATGGTGGCTCCGTAAAAAGGCACCATGTTCGCGAATTTCAAAAAGGCCTCTTTGATATCTTCAATATCCCGGTAATAATCGAGATGCTCCCTGTCAATATTGGTAATCACGGCCAGACAGGGCGTCAACTTCAGAAAAGACCCGTCGCTTTCATCCGCTTCGGCTACAATCACCTCGCCGTCACCGATCTTGGCATTGCTCCCGATGCTGGCGAGCTTTCCGCCGATAACCATGGTGGGATCGAACCCACCGTGGGCCAGCACCGTTGAGATCATGGACGTCGTGGTCGTTTTTCCGTGACTGCCGGAAACGGCGACGGAAAATTTCATTTTCAGCAGCTCGGCCAGCATTTCCGCGCGGGGAATGATGGGAATGTTTCTCCTGTGGGCCTCCAGTACCTCCGGATTATCCGCCTTCACCGCCGTGGAGATCACCACCACATCGACTTCGCCGATATGAGACGCCTCGTGACCCTGAAAAATCACGGCGCCGAGCAAAGCCAGCCGCTGCGTAATATCGGAGGGACTCAGATCGGACCCGGTAATGACATAGCCCAGGTTGAGCAGAACTTCGGCAATGCCGCTCATCCCGATGCCGCCGATCCCGACAAAATGGATTTTCCTGATTTTCCGTTGCATCGTATCGGTTCGCTTTGTCTTACCCATGCGCCTCACCCATCCCTGTTGCCTCCCCGCTGAACCAGAGCCAGACAGGCATCCACGATATCTGCCGCGGCCCGGACATTCCCCATCCCGGCTGACCGGACTCCCATCTCCCGAAGAAGTTGAGGGCTTTCATAATACCGCCTGATCGTCGCGGCCAGCCGGGCGCCGGTCAGCTCTTTTTCAGGAATCATTTCCGCCGCCCCCGCCTGGACGAGCACTTCTGCATTTTTGGTCTGATGATCTTCCACCGCAGCAGGGAAAGGAATCAGAACGGCCGTCTTTCCGGCGGCTGTGATTTCGGCAATGGAGGTGGCGCCGGCACGGCAGACCAGAAGATCAGCCGTCTGATAGGCCGCCGCCATATCCATGATAAACGGCAGGACCTCCGCCGTCACTCCTTTTGTCTGATAGGTATTGGCCACCCCCTCCCGGTCTTTGCTTCCTGTCTGATGAATGATGCGCAAACGGCCCTTCAGCGGCCCCAAGTCATCCAGCGCTTCCAGCATGGCCCGGTTGATGGCATGGGCCCCCTGGCTGCCTCCGAATACAAGCAGGGTGAACGGAGGATTCTGTCCTTTCGGATGTCTCATTTCTGCTGCAAACCCCTGGCGGATCGGATTTCCCGACACCATGACTTTAGGCGCGTGAAAACACCGCCCGGTCTGTGCGAAGCTGACAAAGATCCGGTCAACCATCTTTCCCAGGATACGGTTGGTCAAACCGGGCAAAGCGTTCTGCTCGGCAATGGCCGTCCGGATACCCAGCACGCGGGCGGCAAAGACGACCGGACCCGACGCATATCCGCCGACCCCGATGACCAGCTCCGGAGAAAATCCCCCGATAATCCGGAAAGACTGGATCACGCTTCCCGGGATGCGCAATACGGCCGCCAGAGATTTCATCCATCCCCTTCCCTTGATGCCCTGCACATCGATGGTCTGCAGCGAAAAACCCAAATCCCCCAGAACCCTCTTTTCAATGCCTTTATTTGTGCCTACAAACAGAATCCGGTCACCCCGATTCCGTCGCAAAAATTCCTCTGCAATGGCAATCCCGGGGAAAAGATGACCTCCCGTTCCTCCGCCTGCGATGATCACATTCACCGCCCTTTACCGACCTTCCTTTTTTCTCAGGCGCGCACATGGGAAGAGATGTTCAACAAAATCCCCACGGCCACCAGGCTCATGACCAGAGATGTCCCCCCATAACTGAGGAACGGTAGCGTCAACCCTTTCAGGGGAATCAGTCCCATCACACCGGCAATGTTGATAAAAGCCCCCATGGCCAGCACCATGGTGAGGCCGGCGGCCAGCAGGGTCCCGAAGAGGTCCGGGGCCCGGAAGGCGACCATAAAACCCCGCATGATAAGCACCACAAACAGAAAGATAACCACCGCCACCCCGACAAAACCGCTCTCCTCGGCAATGACCGACAGGATGAAATCCGTATGGGGTTCCGGCAGATAAAAGAGTTTCTGCATGCCATCGCCGATTCCTACCCCAAAGGCGCCGCCGGATCCGAAGGACAGCAGCGATTGAATAATCTGAAAGCCCTTGTTGCCGGGATCATTCCATGGATTCAGAAAAACCTTGAGCCGGTCAATCCGATAGCTCCTGAACATGATCATCCAGACCGCCGCCGGAATCAGAAGGGCCGTCAATCCTGCCAAATGTCTTATTCTGCAACCGGCCAGAAAGAGCATCAGCATGAGGATCATGGCGATCATGACGGTTGCGCCGAAATCCGGTTGCAGGGCAATCAGGGCGATGATTAAAAAGGTAACCAATAATGGTATCAGGATGGCCCGGGAAAAGCTCTTCAGGTAATTCGCTTTCCGGGTGAGAAAATGGGCCAGAAAAAGGACGATGCTGATCTTGACCAGTTCCGTTACCTGAAAGGAAAAGAAGCCGAGGTTCAGCCAGCGCCGGGCGCCGCCCGCACGGATCCCCAGAGGAGGAATAAAAATCAGGAGCAGCAGAATAATGGAGAGGATGATGCCGGGATAGGCCAACTTTTTTAAGTAATGATAATCCAGCTTGGTCAGCAGCACCATGACTCCCATCCCGATAACGACAAAAAAGATCTGCTTTTTAAGAAAAAACTGCGCGTCCTTGAACCTCTCCATGGCCAGAATGGAGCTGGAGCTGTAAATCATCGCCGTACCAATGGTCACAAGGATCAGCGCGATCACCAGGATCAGGATGTCCGGTCTTTCTCCCTCGGCAGCGGTTTTTTCCATCAGGAAAGGTTTCCAATCCATTGTTTGAAGACATCTCCCCGTTCTTTATAATCCCTGAATTCATCGAAACTTGCGCAACCCGGCGCCAGCAGCACCACATCCCCGGCCGTGGCGGAGCACCATGCCAGCGGCATGGCCTGCCGCAGGGTGGCCGCCTGCTTCGTTTTGACCACGCCGCCGAGCAGCGTTGCGATTCTCTCTCTCGCCTCGCCGAATAAAATCAGGGTTTTGACCCTCTTTTCAACCATGGCGGACAGCATCTCGAAATCTCCCTGTTTGTCACGTCCTCCCATCAGGAGCACCACGGGCCGCGAGAAGGTCTCCAGGGCGCGCAGGACCGCCCCCACATTGGTCGCCTTGGAATCGTCATAGAATGCAACGCCATCCTTTTCACCGGCATATTCGATCCGGTGCGCAACGCCCCGGAAATGTCCGACGGCATCGATGATTGCTTCCCGCCGGCACCCGGCCCATCTGGCGGCCATCACCGCGGCCATGATATTTTCGATGTTGTGAACGCCTGGAATTTTCACCATGTCCATGGGATAATTCTCGGTTTCACCCGCAAGCGGGCGGTAAATCATCTGCCCGCCATCAAGAAAGATCCCCTGCGGGAGTCGCCGGGAAGAACTGAAATGCGCGATCTTGGCGGCCAGTCTGTGCGATAACGTCCCCGCATTGTCTTCATCCGCATTGAGGATGGCCAGGTCCTGCTCCGTCTGGTTCTCAAAAATCCGCTCCTTGGCGCGGCGATAATCGGCAAAGGTTCCGTGGTAGTCCACGTGGTCCCGCGTCACATTCAGCAGGATGGCAACATCGGGGCGGAAATCATGGATCCACTGCAACTGGAAACTGCTGACTTCAACGACCACATAGTCGTCCTGCTGCGGCCCATCGACATAACCGATCAATGGCGTCCCGATATTCCCGCCCACAAATACCGACATCCCTGATTTCGCCAGGATTTCCCCGATCAGGGTCGTCGTGGTGGTTTTCCCGTTGGTCCCGGTAATGGCAATCACCGGCCGCTTCACAAAACGGCAGGCCAACTCCAGCTCACTCAGGATCGGCTTGTTCTTCCGCACCGCTTCCAAAAGCATCCGGTTAAAAGGGGAGACGCCCGGGGATGGAATCACCATTTCCACATCCGACAGGATATCCGGGACGCAGGGATGGAACCGGAAGTTCACGCCCTCCCGCTGCAGTGAGTCCAGCACCTCCCGCAACTCGGAGGGGGCTTTTTCATCCGTGACTACCACATCGGCCCCCTGACGGGACAGGAACCTTGCCGTTGCCGTTCCGGTTTTGCCCAGTCCGATGACCAGAATGCGTTGTCCAGACAGATCCATCATGTTTGAAGCTACCTCAATTTAAGCGTACTGATGGCGACAAGGGCCAATAAAATCGAGATGATCCAGAAACGTACAATAATTTTCGGCTCCGCCCATCCCTTGAGTTCAAAATGATGGTGGATCGGCGCCATGCGGAAAATCCGCTTCCCATGGGAAATTTTAAACCAGCCCACCTGAAAAATAACCGAAAAGGTTTCCAGAACGAAGATGCCGCCCACAATGGCCAAGAGAATCTCCTGTTTGGTCATCATGGCCAGGGTACCCAGAGCGGCGCCGAGGGAGAGGGATCCCGTATCCCCCATAAAAACCTGAGCGGGATAGGCGTTATACCAGAGGAAGCCGATCCCGGCGCCCACCATGGCGCCGCAGAAGACGGCCAGCTCCCCCGTCCCGGCCACATAGGGAACTTGCAGATAGCCTGATATCTTTACATTGCCGGCAAAATAAGCAAACAAAAGATACGTCATGAAGCAGGTGATTGCCGGGCCGATGGCGAGGCCGTCGAGCCCATCCGTCAGATTCACGGCATTGGCAGCCCCGACGATGATAAAGGCCGAAAGCATCACATAGCCCCACCCGAGATCGGGCAGGACGGTCTTGAAGAAGGGAATGGTGATATTGGAGCTGAAACCGGCCTTGTAGTATAGAATGATGCTGACAAAAAGGGCTATGGCGACTTCCATGATCAGCCTGACTTTCCCCGAGACACCCTTGCTGTTTTTATGGGCCAGTTTCCGGTAATCATCCATAAAGCCGATCAGGCCGAATCCGACGGTGACCATCATGATCATCCAGACATAATCGACCGTCAGATTGGACCAGAGGAACGTGGAAATGATCGCGGCAAAGATGATCAAAAGCCCCCCCATGGTCGGGGTGCCTTCTTTTGAGAAATGGGAATCGGGCCCGTCCTCACGAATCGGCTGCCCGATTTTGAGCGACTGGAGTTTCCGGATCAGCCATGGCCCGAGGACAAAGCAGATCACCAGAGCGGTAATCGCGGCATAGATCGTCCGGAAGGTAATATAACGAAAGACATTAAAGGAGGAAAATGTCGTGTGCAGCGGATATAAAAGATGATAGATCATGCCGCCGCCCGCTCCTGTAAACCAAACGTTTCGGTAATCATTCGGACAATGCGCTCCATCTTCATTTTTCTGGATCCCTTGACGAGCACCCAGTCTCCCGCCTTCAGTAAAGACTGGAGATGATCCCGGACCTGTTCGGGGCTTTCAAAAAAAAGAATCCGGGCCGCTGTCATTCCTCCCTCCATGGCGCCGGCCGCTGTTTCGCGGCCATGGTCTCCCGTGAGCAAAAGGGATTTGACTCCGGTTTCGGCAATCACACGTCCTATTTTCCGATGCCACGCTCCGGCCTTGCTTCCCAACTCCAGCATGTCCCCAAAAATAACGGCACTGTCGCCGCCGCCTCGCAGTCCCTTCAGGGTTTTCAGGGCTTCGCGCACCGAAACAGGATTGGCGTTATAGGTATCGTCGATTACATGGGCGCCGTTTTGCAGGGCATGGATTTCAAAGCGTCCGGAAACGCCCCGGAAAGATTCCAGCCCCTGACCGATACTCTCCAGATCCGCGCCGAAAACGAGGGAGGCCGCAGCGGCCCCCAGCGCATTGTAAAGATTGTGCTCGCCGCTGACCTGCAATCGGACATGCCGTTCCTCCTGCCCGGCTCTGAGCCGAAACGCGATGCCAACCGGTCCCGCTTTTCGGAACTCCCGGGCTGAAACATCCGCCCCTTGCTTCCATCCGAACGTGATCTGCTTCCCCTGCCACCGGCGGCCCAAAAGGTCCAGGGCCTTGTCATCGCGGTTGATCACGGCAACTCCGGCCCGGTCCATATTTTCAAAAAGCGCCCCCTTTTCCTCACGGATTCCGGCCAAAGTTTTTAACTTTTCAAGGTGGGCGGCGCCGATGTTCGTGATCAGCCCGATCCCGGGCTCGGCGATACGGGTCAGGCAACCGATTTCACCGGGCATGTTGGTGCCCATCTCCACCACAGCAACATCATGCCGGCCGGTAAGCCTTAACAGGGTCAGGGGCAAGCCGACCCGGTTGTTGAAATTCCCCTCCGTCTTGAGTACATTTTTAGTAAGATTCAGTATTTCAGCAGTCATTTCTTTGGTGGTGGTCTTTCCTGAACTTCCCGTGATGGCAATCACCGGAACATCCAGTTTTCTTCGCCAGAATCGGGCGATCGCCCCCAGGGCCTTGAGGGTATCCTCCACGAGAATGACAGGCCGTCTTTCCTGCGTCCCGTAAAGTTCTTCTCCGGCATCCTTCTGAATAACAAAACCTGCCGCCCCCGCCGCGGCGGCTGCGGTCAGGAAACGATGGCCGTCGAAATTTTCCCCGCGCAAACAGAGAAAGAGGTTCCCTTCCTGCAGCTGCCGGGAGTCGGTGGAGACACCTTGGAAGGTCTTTTCGGCCCCCCCCCGGATCAGGGCGCCCCCGGTCGCCCTCAACACCTCGCTGATTGTCATGACGGCAGATGCTTTTTCCTTCAAGGGTTCCTCTGCTCGAATCGTTTTGTCAAAGCCGCTTTTGCATGCCGCCGGTCATCAAAAGAGATCCGCCGGTTGCCCAGAATCTGATAATCCTCATGCCCTTTCCCGGCGATCACGACAAGATCGGAGGGGCCGGCACAGGCAATGGCCGCCTCGATCGCCGCGCCCCGATCTGGAATGACGGCATAGCATCGGTCACAATCCCCTGCCTTGAGCGCTTCAGGTAGAACTTTCATCATCGTTGCGCCGGAGAGTCCGCCTTCAATCTGACGGATGATTTCGAGGGGGTCTTCCGTGCGGGGATTGTCCGAGGTGATAATCACCAGATCGCTGAGCTCGGCAGCGGCCTGGGCCATCAGGGGTCTCTTTCCGCGATCCCGGTCTCCCCCGCAGCCGAAGAGCGTGATTAAACGCCCCTGTTTAAAAGCTGCCAAATTCTGCAGGACGCGCCGGAGGGCATCGTCCGTATGGGCATAGTCCACAAAGACGGCCGGCTGGTCCGGACCGCTGACCTTTTCCATCCGGCCCGGCACCTGGCCGAGATGTTCAATCCCCACCTGGATGACTTCCGGGGTGATGCCGAGCGAAAGGGCGGCGGCCGCCGCCGACAGGATATTATAGAGATTGTATCTCCCGATCAGGGGTGATGCAATTTTGAACCGGCGCCCGGCCGAAACAAGCTCTGCCCGAATGCCCTGGAGGGTCAGCTGAATCTCACGGGCCGAAAGATCACACGGGGTATCAATGCCGTAGGTCAGGTGCGGCAGACGGACGTCCTGCAACAGCCGCCGGCCCCATGGATCATCCCCATTGACCGCCATCCGGCATGACCTATTCTTTTTACTTGCGGGAAGGACTTCCTGAAAAAATCGCTTTTTTGCGGCGAAGTAATCTTCCATGGTCTTGTGGTAATCCAGGTGATCCCGAGACAGATTGGTAAAGACGCCCAGATCAAAATCGCATTCGTCCACCCGCCGCAAATCCACGGCGTGCGAGGAAATCTCCGCCACGACATGGCTGACGCCGTCGTCCGCCATTTCCCGGAGAATACTCTGCATATCCAATGATTCCGGTGTGGTATGAGGAGGCGCCACAACTTTTTGCTTGAATCGATAGTTCACGGTTCCCAGGACGCCGACTTCGCGACCCGCAGCCACGAGAATGGATTCCAGCAGGTAGGTCACTGTCGTTTTGCCGTTGGTCCCGAGAACCCCAACCAGGCAAAGTTGTGACGACGGATGCTGATAGAAGTTGCGCGCGAGCATCCCGAGAACGCGGCGGCTGTCAGCAACTTGAATCCATCGGACACCTGGTGTTGCGGGCAGGGGTTGCTCATGGACAATCGCGCAGGCGCCATTTCGGATCGCCTCGGGAATGTAGGCATGTCCATCCGCCAGCAGACCGGGAACCGCCACAAAAAGACTGTCCTGACGGCATGTTCTGGAATCATAACAGACAGACGCAACATGGCCCGACCGGGCGCCGATCCAGCGCTGAACAGGAACGTCTTTCATAAGCATCGCCAAATCCATCCGGACTCCCTACTGACCGCTACTGAAGGATACCGTGCAATACCGAGGCTCACCGATTGCGACGCCGGGTGCCGGCACCTGACTGATCGCCCAGCCGTTACCGGCAATCTGGAGTTCAATCCCCCGCCCCTTCGCCATCCGGAGGGCGTCCCGGATCGTCATCCCCCGAAAATCCGGCATGGCGGCTTCATCAAATTGACTCTGTTCCTGTTCCTGGCGGCTGATGGCTGGATCTACCGCAACGAGTTTTATTTTGCCGTCCCGATTGATTTTTTCTTGATCGTAAATATGGTTTTCCCGGATATTCGTCTTGAAGCACGTGATAATCTGCTCGGCAATCTTCTTGAAAACAGGCGCAGAGGCAACGCCGCCCCACTTGTCCCGCTGCGGCTCATCGAGGACGACGAGAATGGCTACCTGCGGGTCTTCCGCCGGGAAAAATCCCATGAAGGATGTGCGGACGCGCTCCGATGAATAGGCACGACGGGCAAAATCGAACTTCTGCGAGGTCCCTGTTTTACCGGCAACATTTACATTGTCGATGCGGGCGTTTTTCCCCGTCCCGTCCGGTTCGCCCACAACGCTGGTCATCAGCGCAGTCATGCGCTTGGCTGTCTGCGGTGAGACGACCTGTCGCACCGCCGTCGGGCTATATTTTTTGATCACCTGACCCTGCTTGTCCACCAAACCCCTCACGATGTAAGGCTTCATCAGCACGCCCTGATTGGCAATGGCGGAAAGGGCCGATATGAGCTGGATGCCTGTAACGGACACGCCCTGGCCGAAGGCAATGGTGGAAGTATCCACTCGCGTCCAGTTCCGAACCGGCCGCAGCAGGCCGGCGGTCTCGCCGGGAAGATCGATCCCCGATTTCTGCCCGAAACCGAAGCGCGTAAGGTAGTCATGGAATTTCTCTTTGCCGAGGCGCTCGGAAATCTTTACGGAACCGATGTTACTTGAATATTTGATGATCTCCGCAAAGCTCAGATAACCGTGCTTTTTTCTCTGGGCTTCACGGATGACCCGATCGGCAACGGCATAGTTTCCATTTTCACAGTAAATTCGATCGGTTTCCTTGTGAATCCCCTCTTCCAGCGCCGCCGCCGCAAGAAAGGGTTTGAAGGTGGAACCGGGATCAAAACAGTCCGTAACGACCCTGTTCTTTCCCGCGGTGGCGCCCGATTTGGAAACGTTATTCGGATCAAAACCTCTTTCATTGGCCAGTGCGAGAATTTCGCCGGTCTTGGGATCCATGACCACCGCCATGCCGCCTTTGGCGCCTTTGCTTTGAACAGCATCTTTGAGCTGAGACTCGACCAGATACTGAATCCGGCTGTCAATGGTCAGGATCAGATTTGTACTTTCCTTTTGCCTGGCCGTGGTAGAATCAACGCGGGGATAAAGCCGTTTGCCCTTGGCGTCCCGCGTCCATCTCAGCTGCTCCGGAGCCCCCTTCAACTGCTCGTCAAATCTGAATTCCAGTCCTTCCAGCCCGCTGGCATCCAGCCCGACGAAACCGATCAGATGACCGGCCAACTCCCCATTGGGATAAAAACGCTTCGGTTCCTTGACGATAAAGATGCCGTCCAAATCCAGCTTTTCCACGAGGGCGGTCTGGTCCGGGGTAATCCGGCGCGCCAGCCAGCTGAAATTCTTCGCACCGGAGAGTTTTCTTAAAAGAGTTTCTTCGTCTGTATTCAGAGCGGCAGCCATCTTCGTCGCCGTTCCCCGGAGGTCCTTAATTTTTGAAGGATCTGCACAGACGGAGTCGGACATGACACTGACGGCCAGCTTTTCCCCGTTGCGATCAAAAATAATTCCTCTTTCCGATTCCACCCGCAAGGTGGCGGTGTGCTGCCTGTCTGCCCGGGCCTTCAGGCTCTGTCCGTTCAAAACCTGTATCTGGTAGGCGCGCGTAATGAGGGCGATAAAGAGAACCAGAAACAGACTCAGCAGGGTGGCAATCCTGAAGCGCAGCCATTTTTTTTCTTCAACGGTCATTTCACGGCTCCTGTGTCCTTGATGAGGATGACCTGCTCTCTATCCGGATAGGATAAATTCAGTGAACTTCTTGCAATCGCCTCGATGCGCTGGGGCGATTTCAGGGTGGCCTGCTCGAGTTTCAGTTTTCGCTGTTCCTCCAGCATCTGTTCCCCGCGTGTCATTTCTTCGGCAACTTGATATTCCAGTTTTGTCATCTGGACGTGCGACCACACATAGGTTACGGCCACCGCCATCAGCACAAAGGCCACAAAGAGAAAAACGGAATATTTCAATTGCGGCGCCGTCTTTTTCTCCTGCCCGGCTCCCTCCGCGGGTGTGATAGGATTCGCGGCCATGTTTATCGCCTCTCCGCTGTTCTGAGCCGGGCGCTTCTGGCTCTCGGATTTGAACCGATTTCATCCGTTCCGGGATACACGGGCCGTTTTGTGAGCACATTCAGCCTGGATTCGCCTTGACAGCTGCATACCGGCAGATCGGTGGGGCAGGTACACCCCTTCTGGGCAGCGCGAAAGGCCTCCTTGACAATGCGATCCTCAAGGGAATGAAAGGAAATAATGGAAAACCGCCCCCCCCGGGTGAGCACGTCAATCCCGCTTGAGATGGCCCTTCGGAGATTGGAAAGTTCATCGTTGACGGCAATGCGGATGGCCTGAAAGGTTCGGGTGGCCGGGTGGATCCTTCTTTGCCGGTATGCGGCGGGAACCGCATGATAGACGACATCGGCAAGCTCCCCTGTGGTACGGATCGGAGCCGCTGCCCGTTTTGTCAGGATGGCCCTTGCGATTCTTCCTGCCATGGGGTCCTCGCCATACGCTCTGATCATTTCCCTTAATTCTTTTTCCGGAGACAGGTTAACGAGATCATAGGCGCAGTAGCGACTCTCCTGATCCATGCGCATATCGAGGGGAGCATCCGAAGAAAAGCTGAATCCCCTGTCTCCCGCATTCAGTTGATGGGATGAAACCCCCAAGTCCAGGAGAATGCCATCAACTTTCTTGATGTTCAGGTTGGTTAGGACATTACCGATATCCGCAAAATTAGCCTTGACCAGAATTTTTCGCCGGCCAAAGGCTTGCAATCGTCTTTCCGAGGCAAGCAGGGCATCGCTATCCCGGTCGATGCCGATCAACAAACCGTCCGGGGCTGTCTTTTCCAGTATCGCCTCGGCGTGACCGCCTCCGCCGACCGTACCGTCCACATACATACCGCCGGGTTTGCATTCCAGCGATGCAAGGACCTCTCTGCACATGACCGGTTCGTGAAAAAAGGACATCTCATCGTCCGTCTCTAAATGCCCATATCCGCCATATAGTCCGTGAAGGCATCCAATTCACCTTCTGTCTTTTTC
>CAYXQK010000026.1:0-5906 GCA_964467445.1 uncultured Syntrophaceae bacterium | reverse complement strand
TTCCATGCCGCCGGCCACAACGATATCCGCATCACCGGCGCAGATGGCCTGGGAGGCCAGCGCAATGGCCTTCATGCCGGAGGCGCAGACCTTCTGTACCGTATAGGCGTTGCTCTCTTCAGGCAGTCCGGCAAAAATGGTCGACTGTCGGGCGGGATTCTGGCCAACGCCGGCGTTCAGGACGTTCCCCATGATGACCTCGTCAAAATAGACAGGGGTCAGCGAGGTGGCATAATCATAATATTTTTTCTGAACATCCGTCATGTCAAAATCGCCGAAGATCGCCGGACGGCCCGCCTTGATGGCATCCGTGACGGCGGGGCGCAGCCCTGCCCGGACAATGGCTTCCTTGATGACCAGCCTGCCCAGTTCCACCACCGAAACGCCCTTTAACGAACCGCCGAATTCACCCACGGCCGTTCGGGCTCCGCTTACAATAACTGCTTCTCTCATGTGAACTTCTCCTTTCAAATTCTCAGGCCTTGGCCTGTTTATTTTATACCTTGATCAACATCGCGTCGCCTTGCGCATGCCCGGAGCAGATGCCGCACACGCCGATGCCGCCGCCGCGGCGCCTGAGCTCGTAGCCCAGCGTCATGAGGATTCTCGCGCCCGTGGCGCCGATGGGATGGCCATAGGCGATGGCGCTGCCGTTGACGTTGACCTTCTTGAACATCTCTTCCTTGGACATGCCCAGAATGGACCGGGCGCTCACGATGGCCACTGCCGCAAAGGCCTCATTGATTTCAATCAGATCAACCTGATCCAGGGGCATGTCGTTCTGATCCAGCAGTTTTTTAATGGAAAGGCCGGGCACCGTGGCGATATCCTTCGTCGGCTGCGACACCTCCGCATAATCAAGAATGGTGAAGATGGGTTTCATGCCCAGCTTGTCCGCCATTTCGCGGCTCATGAGCATGCAGACATCTCCGCCGTCGTTGACGCCCGGGGCGTTGCCGGCCGTGACGCTGCCCGGCTCGCCGGTCACCGTGCTCTTGTGGTTGAAAACCGGAGGCAGCTTGGCCAGGACTTCCATGGTCGTGGAGGGCCGGGGGCCCTCGTCCTTGTCAAAGACTACCGTGTCCTTCCCTTTGGGGATCGCCACGGGGAAAATCTCATCATCGAGCCGGCCTGCCTTCATGGCCTCGACGGCCCGGGTCTGTGACTGATAGGCCCACTCGTCCTGATCCTGCCGCGTGAAGCCGAACTCATCGGCCACTTCGGACCCGTGGATGGCCATATGCCGGTTATAGAAGGCGTCCCAGAGACCGTCATAGACCATCAGGTCCACCATGCGGCCATTGGGAAGCCCCATGCGGTTCCCCCAGCGCATATCGGGAAGCGAGTAGGGGCAGTTGCTCATGCTTTCCTGGCCGCCCGCGATGACGATCTCGGCCCGGCCGGTCTGAATCATCTGCACGGCCAGATCAATGGTCTTGATGCCCGATGAACAGACCTTGTTGACGGTAATGGAAGGCACGCTTTCCGGCAGGCCGGCCAGCAGGGTTGCCTGGCGGCTCGGAACCTGTCCGCAGCCTGCCGGCACCACCTGACCCATAATCACATAATCCACGTCTTCGCCCTTGACCTTGCCGCCCGTGCGGCGCAGGCATTCCTTGATCGCCAGCGCGCCCAGTTGCGGAGCGTCAAAACCCTTCAGCGCGCCGCCGAAGACGCCGTAAGGCGTCCGGCAGGCCTCGACACAGACGACTTCCCGCAAATTCTTGTATTGACTCTTGATCTTCCGGCCCATCGTCGAAAAGTCCGCCTTCCGCTCGCCATATTTGGCAATCGGGGCGCCGGCGTAATACTCTTTTCTCGTCTTGTCCAGTTTCTGTGGTGCTTTTTCCATTATTCCCCTCCTTTTATGGTTCCGGAACCCGCCGGGCGAAAAACCTTACGGTTGCGCCTCCCCGCGATTTCCGCTGCTATTTAAATTATTGTAAATCGGATATTTGTCAATGGTAGAAGGTCTTTCTATTTAACTGATGCTTCCCGACGGGGACGCTGATCCATATAATCTTGAATGGGCGTTGTCAAGAAGATAATGGGAGGGATTTTGCCAGCGCGATCGAAGACGATCACGATGCTATAGTCCCCCTTTTTCATTGCAGACGTTCCCCAGCAGGCTATCCCAAAGGCTGCCGGAATGGACGGATCTCCATGAGGGTCTGTCATCGCGGGTGGCATGGATCACCTGGCCGTCCCGGCTGAAATATATGACTTCCAGATAGCGGATCTGCCGGCTCCGGCAATTTGTTTCGTTGAGGGTTTCCACGTATCTGAATTCCCGGGACGTCTTGTTGACCTTTTTCAAATCCCACCGGATCTGTTTGTAATATTTGCTGCGTTCGGCAGGGGTGATCCGCGACCAGACCTGCATCCGCTGATCCGCCTCACGGGTCAGCCGATTCATGTCGATAAACAACGCGTCGCGGTATTTGGTGAAACCCACAAAGCCCCATTTTGCCTCCGCTGTCCCGGCGTCAGCCCGTGACGGGCAGCAGACCGCCAACAGCATCAATAGACAGAGAAGAGAATTTAATCGCATCATGGATATCCCGTCGTCATGCTGTCTCGATATCCCCCAGAATGGTCCGATCGATGAGCCGGTCATACCAGCAGGCGTAGGGAAAGAATTCCAGAAAGCCGCAATGACCGCCGTAACGCTGGATCAAAAGCTGCAGCCGGGGATTTTTTTCCAGGCGCCGGAAATCATCGATCGGAATAAAGGGATCGTCTTCGGAGGTAACGACCGTTACGGGCATGGACAAATCCCTGAAGGTGTCCTTAAGCAGGGTATATTCTCTGAAATAAAGGCGGTAGTCCGAATATTCCGGGTACCACGGCATGATGGCTTCCGTCAGGCCGAGGCAGGTCCTCAGATTCATGATGCCGTTAAAGTCGTATTTATGCGGAAACAGAACCTGCTTCTTGCGCAGGGACCGCTTCCATTTCTTCAGAAAATAATAACGGTAAAAGGGCAGGCTCTCATCGATACACAGGGTGGCTTTATAGGGATCCAGGGGCGGACTGATCGCAAAGACATGTCTCAGGTTGGCAATGCGGCAGAGCGATTGCCGCAGGGCAATCCGCAGGGCAAAATTACCCCCCAGAGAAAAACCCATCAGAAAGACCGGCAGATCGTCCGCGAGGCTGCAAATATTGCTGACGGCCTGAACGGTTTCATCGATGAGGGCGCCGTGAAAAAGCCCTTCATTCAAATGGTGGCTCTCACCATGATCCCGCAGGTTCAGCCGAAAGACGTCATATCCCTTTTCGAAGAGATACTTGCCCGACGACTGGATATAGGCGGATTCGGAGCTTCCCTCCCAGCCGTGGATCAGGATGACCAGCGCCTTGGCCGGCTGATCCGGCTGCACGGAATGATAACCCAGCAGACGGACGCCATTGCCTCCGTCGACAATCACCGGCTTCGCCGCATTTATCATGGCATTCCGCCCGTTGTTGCGCACCGGCGATGTGGCAATGATCGATTGCAGGTGCGGATTACGGCATAAACGATGAGGAAAAAACTGCACGCTCATAGACTCTCCTGGTATCATGACTTGCTCCCTGGTTGACGACCCGGTAAGAAGCATGTCTTTTGTCATTTTTAGTTTTAGAGAGTATCATGTTTTCAGCAAATAAAAAAGGACTTATATGAAAGACTGTGATAATATTTATCAAAAAATATGTTAAATTAAGAAGATATGAAACATGAAGCTTACCGCAGAACGGATCTGGTCGTCCATCGGGGACATCCGCAAAGCGTCTCCGGTGGTCCACAACATCACCAATTATGTCGCGATGAACAACACGGCCAACGCCCTGCTGGCGATCGGGGCCTCGCCGGTCATGGCCCACGCGGAGGATGAGGTGGAAGACATGGTAGGCATCGCCCGCGCACTCGTCATCAATATCGGCACCCTGAGCGATCCCTGGATCCGCGCGATGTTCCGGGCCGCCTACCGGGCAAAAAACAGGAATGTCCCTTTCATCCTGGATCCCGTCGGCGCGGGCGCGACCGCCTACCGCACGCGCACCGCAAGACAACTGCTCCTGGAGGCTTCTGCGGCAATTATCCGTGGCAACGCCTCGGAAATCATGGCCCTGCTCGATGAGAAGACAATAACAAAAGGCGTGGACAGCACGGCCGCTTCCCATGACGCCGTGGATTGCGCCCGTCAACTTAGCAACATCAACGGGTGCGTCGTCTGCGTCAGTGGGGAGACGGATTATATCGTCCGCGGCGACGATATTACCCGAATCATGAACGGCCACGCCATGATGACACGCGTCACGGGCATGGGATGCATTGCTTCGGCCCTGTGCGGCGCGTTTGCCGCCGTCAACGGCGACCATGCCGAAGCGGCGGCACAGGCCATGGCGGTCATGGGCATCGCCGGCGAAATTGCCGCGCAGGATGTCCCGGGACCCGGGAGTCTGCAGGTTCGCTTTCTCGACACCCTTTACCGCCTGTCGGAGGATGACATCGCGCGCCGCCTGAGAACGGAGGGCTGATATGCGCGGATTGTACCTGGTGACCGATCGCGCGCTCTGCGGGCACAGACCCGTCGAAGAAGTGGTTTTAATGGCCCTGCGGGGCGGCGCGGCCTGCATCCAATTGCGCGAAAAAGACTTTTCCACCCGCGATTTTGTGGAACAGGCACAGCGGATCAAGGCGATCATGGCTCCCTTCCGGGCATTTTTGATCATCAATGACCGCATAGACGTGGCCCTCGCCGTCGGGGCGGACGGCGTTCACATCGGACAGCAGGACATGCCCTGTGAAATCGCAAGAAATCTCCTGGGGCCGCGCGCAATCATCGGCCTGTCCGTGGAAACCTGGGAAGACGTGGAACGGGCCGAGGCGCTTGACGTTGATTATCTGGGTGTGAGCCCCGTCTTCGAGACGCCGACAAAGACCGATACAAAGGGGCATTGGGGATTGGAAGGCCTGATCCGGATCAAAGCCGCGACACGCCGGCCGCTGGTCGCCATTGGCGGTCTCAATGCCTCCAATGCAGCGGAGGCCATCCGGGCCGGCGCCGACGGTGTCGCCGTGGTATCTGCGATCTGTGCCGCGGACGATCCGTACCAGGCCGCCCGGGAACTCCATGATATCATTCAGTCCGCGCTGGAACAAAGGGTAGGAGGGGCTCCAACCGGGAGCTTCTCCAGGCAGGGTTGACTGGATTGGATAAGACATTAATATTGGTCGGGGCGAGAGGATTTGAACCTCCGACCCTCTGAACCCCATTCAGATACGCTACCAGACTGCGCCACGCCCCGACTCATATAAAACTTGAAAATTTCCCGTGTCCATTACCATCATCACACCCTCCTGTCAAGGACAATGAACCGAAAAAAAGCTTGAATACAAACAAACAATAAAGTAAGAATATGTTTATGAAAAAATGGATCACGCCCTGTTTATTCGGATTTTTACTGATAATCGCCGCTTTCTTTCCCGCAGCGGTGCAAGGTGATATCTACAAGTACGTCGATGAGGAAGGCGTCATTCATCTTACTAATGTCCCCACCAACCCCGACATCAAATACGACCTGATCCTGAGAGAGAGGCGTGTCCTGTTCAGGGTGAAGCCGGCGGACATAGCTAAATACGACGACCTGATAACCAGGGCGTCCCAGAAGTACAAGGTCGATTCGGCCCTTGTCAAGGCGGTCATCAAAGCGGAATCAAACTTCAATCACCAAGCCGTCTCTCCAAAAGGCGCGAAGGGCTTGATGCAGCTCATGCCGGCCACGGCAAACTCCCTTGATGTCCGGGACAGTTTTCATCCCGAAAAGAACATCGACGGGGGTGTCCGGTATCTCCGCTACCTTCTGAATCTTTTCAAGGGAGATCTCCCCCTCGCGTTGGCGGCCTACAATGCCGGCGA
>CAYXQK010000025.1:0-3587 GCA_964467445.1 uncultured Syntrophaceae bacterium | reverse complement strand
AAGAGTTTGTCGTTCCTAAATCAATCCCAATAATTTTACCCATTGTATCTATCCTCCTTCATTAATCGCAATTGTTGCCGGCAGACGGCAGACGGAGACCTTCGACGGTCTCAAGAGCCTGCCGTTGAGCAGATATCCCTTTTCAAACTCCTCCACGACCTGGTTGTGCCCATGCTCCAGACTTTCCACCTGAAGAACCGCCTCGTGGACATTCGGATCAAAATCCCGACCGATGGCCTGGATTGGCTCAACACCCTGCTTCCCCAGACAGCCGTTAAGCTGATTCTGGATGAGTTGCAGCCCTGCTTTGAACGCCTCGAAATCATTAGAATTACAGGCGTGCTCCATCGCCCGGTCCAGGTTGTCCACCAGGGGAAGGATGTCTCTGATCAAATTTTCCTGCCCGTATTTCAGGGAATCGGCCCGGTCACGGACCGCCCTCTTTTTATAATTTTCCATTTCGGCGACCGCCCGCACGTATTTGTCATAGTTCTCGGCAGCTTCTTTTTCCTTCTCCTGAAGCCGCTGCATCAGTATCTCGATCGTATTTTGATCGTCACCCGAAGTATTCACCTCCGGCTGAGTTTCCTGATATTCCTGGGTCCCCTGGGCGGTCTCCTTTTTCGTCTTCTTAACCATGCCGTTCTCGCACAAATCCTTTCGATGAAGCGGTCTGATCCGCTTAACGCAAATCGGGCTTCTGAAACAGCTTCACATCCACCAGCTCGCAAATCACATGGCTCAGGGTAATATGCGTCTCCTGAATCCTCGGTGTGTTGCCCGAAGAAACATTCAGAGAGTAATCCACCATTTTTGCAATCTCTCCCCCATCCTTCCCTGTCAGGCCGATCGTGATCATCCCCATTTTCTTCGCCGCCTCAAAAGCTTTCACCACATTCGGCGAAGAGCCGCTGGTGCTCATTCCCCAGGCGATGTCTCCGGCCTGTCCGATAGCCCGGATCTGCTTGCTGAAGATCTCGGAAAAATCATAATCATTGCCGATGCTTGTTATGACGGAAGTATCGGTCGTCAGGGCAATGGCGGGCAGAGGCGGTCGCTCAATGAGAAACCGGTTTACAAATTCACCGGCGATATGCTGGGCGTCCGCGGCAGAACCCCCGTTGCCAAAGAGCAGGATCTTGCAGCCGGCCTTCAAGGCGGCCGTGACGACATCCACGACCTGAACGATCTTGCCCAGGTTTTCATTGAGGAAAATGTCCTTAACCTGGCTGCTCTCCTTGAATACTTTCACAATATAATCGTGCATGTTGTCGCATCCACTTGATTTTTTTGCTCATACCTTCCTGTCAAGCGCGGCTAATATATTTATCGAACCCCTCTGTGTCAAGGGCGCAGGGCTGATTAATTCAAGCGGGTTCAACAGATATGAGAGCTTTGCGCAACCGGTGAAAAAATGGTTCGATAGCGGCGAATCAAAGATTTTTCGCATTTCCAGAAATTAAACTAATTTATTGATTTCAAATATATTTGTGTCTGATAATATTTTATGCGAAAAAGATTTTGAGCGGCGGCGAAGCCATTTTTCACCGGTCTCGATATGGGAAGCAATAGGGGAAACGATGTTGACGGGTTCAGGGGGCAAATGAGAGGGTTCTGGCCCGGTCTTTGAGTTCGGCCAGTTTTCCCTTGTTCCAGCCTGAAACCCGGCTGAAATACTGGGTAATTCTGGCTATGCCCTCCACGTCCGGAGATCCGCAGACGGGACAGGCTTCATGAAGTCCGTCCGATGTGCTTTGGCAGCCGGAACAGCTTGTAAAATCAGGCGACAGGAGGATCTGACGACTCTGTGTCTCGTGAAAAACCCGGACGATGAAAGCGGCCAGCTCCGTTGCAGCAGGCCGCTGATCTCCGAGCCAGAAATGGGTGATCGCGTTGGATCCGATCAGCGCATGGAATTGACCTTCCCAGATGGCCCTGTCAATGGGCCTGAGATCGGCCGAGCCATTCAGGTGGGTGGAATTGGTATAATAGATCTCGCCCCTGGCGATAGTGCCTTTGACCTGATGGCCCGCCTCTGGCGAAAAATACCTGAGATCCAGGCGGGCAAAGCGGTGCGTTGTGGTCTCTGCGGGCGTCTGCTCCAGCATGAAGCGCAGCTCATATTTTTTCGAGAGCTTGTCCGCCTCTCCTTTCATATGCTCAATGACCTTCAGGCCAAAGGTCAGGGCCTCTCTCGAGGCGTGCATTTCCTGCCCCTGGTGAATCCGGACCAGTTCATTGAGGCCCACCATGCCGATAAGATAGCAGGCATGCCCCATTCTCAGGTAGGGAGACCCGTCCCGAATCATGGTAAGGATGGACAGGGGCCCCTGATCGCCATGGGAAAGCAGCTTTTCCATGAAGTTTTTCTTTTGAACGTGGGCCTCGGCCACCTGCTCCAGCAACTCCGACAGGAGCAGAAACAGCCGGCGGCCATCGGCGCCGGCCTTATAGCCCAGCCGCGGCAGATTTAGCGTAATGTTCTGAATGGCCGCGGATCGCATCTTCCAGGGTGTAAGGATGTCGTCAACACGCTCCGGCGTTCCCGGCGGCAATGTCCGCGCGGGATCCTCGCGATCGAAGATGAAGCAGGGACTGCCTTTTTCGATGGACACCCGGCAGATATGTTCAAGAAACGCCTGTTGTCCCGGGGTCTGAAAGAATCGTTCCGTAAGATGGACCAGGGGACGCGGAAAGATGAAAGGTTTGCCCGTGGCATCCCCCTTCCTGAAGACATCGAAAATGGCCCAGGCCATGCGCTGGGCGTCCGCTTGATACTCCCCATAGGTTTTGCCGGTGTATTCGCCGCCCGGTCCGATCGCCGGCACGTCGGCAAAACACAGGGGCACTTCCCAGTGCAGATGAATATCCGTGAACATGGCCTGCCCTCCGCGGGCGGAGGTCAACTGCGAAAACTCATAGATCAGCATCTGGGCAAACTGCCGGATCTCCTTGTCACTCATACCAACGAGATAGGGGGCAAAGAAATAGTTGACCGCACTCCAACTGATGATTCCGGCACAGTGTCCCTGCAGCATGGCCCCGAAACGGACCATGTGGGCCAGCAGGACCTCGGCGTGCTTGGCCGGTTTGGCCACCGTCAGGGAATGCGGCAGGTTCAGACCGAACTTTTTGAGATATTCGAGGGACTGGCTGGAGCTGTAGATCCGGTCGATAAATCCGAGACCGTGGATATGCATATCCCCGGCGATATGCGCGTCTCCGATCTCCTGGGAAAAGACATCGTACAGTGCATACTCCCGCTTGATCCCCTCGGCCAGCACCAGGTTCGTGCCTTCTGGACCGTGGGGAACATTGGCGCTCTCCCTGTTCTGCAGGAAGATCAGTTGCCGGACGTCATAAAGGGGAAACCCGATCAGGGCATGCATGCGCCGGGCATGATCGAGCCCCCGCTCGATCAGCTTCGCATCCACGAGTTCGCGGATGAGCGGGGTGGTGAGCAGACCGATGCCCGATTGGACGATCTGCTTCTCCACCTCGCGGCTGATCGCCTCCGCCGTATCGACATCAATATCTGTTTCACGGATCAGCGCCTCCACAATGCGCCGGCGGTCCCAACGCACCAC
>CAYXQK010000024.1:0-14499 GCA_964467445.1 uncultured Syntrophaceae bacterium | reverse complement strand
CGCGCGCCCCCCAACATCGAATAATCACGTAGCCCCTCCAGAAAGAAGTCGGCCGAATATAACCATGTTCTATTTTAGAATCAAGACTTTTTTCAGGTTGCGGCCTCAGAAAGGACATATTTTAGCGTGACAACCGGCGGTGGAGTGACTATTCTAACGGTGACTGATGTCAGGATCATCAATAAAATGACATGGGAAGACAGAGGGGAGGAGACCATGAAAACGATCAAAGTGAAGGGAATGTCCTGTGATCACTGCGTGAAGGCCGTCACTTCAGCGTTGAAGGCCATTGACGGCATCGATCACGTCAAGGTCAGCTTGGAGGCGTCAGAGGCGACGTTCGAAGAGACGACGCCGGTGGATATGTCTGTGATTAAAGAAAAAATCAGGAAGGCGGGGTTTGAGGTTGGCTGAGAAAAATACGGCCGGCCGGACCACGATCTCTGTGGGTGGCATGACCTGCGCTGCCTGCGTCCGACGCGTGGAAATGGCCTTGAAGGACTTGGAAGGTGTGACGGATGTGGCCGTGAACCTCGCCACGGCGAAAGCGACCATCACGCACGGAGCGGCGTGGGGTGGCGAAGCGGCGCTGCAGCAGACCGTGATCGATCAGGGCTATGAGTATCTGGGCGTTCAGGATGCGAGCGGCGAAGACCCGATCAGGGTCGCGCGTGAGAAAGAGTATAAAGACCTGAGGCACCGTTTCATTGCAGGCGCCGTTCTGTCTGTTCCCATATTCCTGGGTTCCATGCAGCACTGGTTTCCCTTTCTCATGGGGGTTCCCCGGCAGCCCGTGCTGATCCTTACGTTCATCCTGACGACACCCGTGGTCTTCTGGGTGGGCAGCCGGTTTCTGATTGGCGCCTTCAAGGCGGCAAAGCAGAAAACCACGGACATGAATACCCTGGTGGCTGTGGGGGCGCTGGCCGCCTATCTGTATTCCACTCTGGCTACCTTCTGGCCTCATTTTTTCATGGTCGCCGATTTGATGCCCCATGTCTATTATGACGGTGCGGCCATCATCATTACCCTGATCATTCTGGGCCGAATGCTGGAGGCCAGGGCCAAAGGCAAGACCGGCCTTGCCATTCAGCGGCTGATGGGCCTGAAACCCAAAACGGCCCGCGTCATCCGTGGGGATCAGGAGGTGGACATCGCCATTGAATCGGTCCGGAAAGGCGATCTGATCCGCGTCCGGCCCGGCGAAAAGATTCCGACGGACGGGATCGTGGTTTCCGGTTCATCAACGGTCGATGAATCCATGCTGACCGGTGAGAGTATGCCCGCCGTCAAGGAAAGCGGCCAGGACGTTTTTGCCGCCACGATGAACAGGACCGGCAGTTTCACCTTCCGGGCAACCAAAATCGGCGCCGAGACGGCGCTGGCGCAGATTATCCGGCTGGTGGAAGAGGCCCAGGGATCGAAAGCCCCGATTCAGAGGCTGGCGGACCGGGTGGCTTCCGTGTTTGTACCGGTGGTTTTCGCCATTGCGATCCTGACCTTTGTGGTCTGGTATTATGTTGTTCCGGATCAGACATTCAGCCGGGCGCTGCTGAATTTTGTTTCCGTCCTGGTCATTGCCTGTCCCTGCGCTCTGGGGCTGGCGACACCCACGGCGGTCATGGTCGGCACCGGACTGGGAGCGGAAAACGGCATCCTCATCAAGGGCGGCGAGAGCCTGGAAAACGCCTCCAAACTCACCATGGTGGTGTTCGACAAGACGGGCACCCTGACAAGGGGAACGCCGGAAGTCACGGATATCCTCACGGCGCCGGGCATGTCACAGGAGCGGGTTTTGCAGGCGGCTCTTTCCCTCGAGGTCCTGTCCGAACATCCCCTCGCACAGGCTATTGCAGAGAAGGCCAGAAAGGAAAACATGACGCCGCTTCCGGCCGAGCAGTTTGAGGCGGTTTCAGGTCTCGGCGCCAGGGCGATGGTCAACGGACGCATGCATTTGCTGGGAAATCTGCGGTTCATGGAGGCAGCGGGCGTTGAAATGAATGGTTTGGATCAAGCCGCGACGCGACTGTCGGCAGAAGGCAAATCCTGTGTTTTTATCGCTGTAAACAATCAGGCGACAGGCGTTATTGGTCTTTCTGACGTCCCCAAAGATACGGCCGCAGAAGCCCTCACTGATTTGAAGAAAATGGGATTGAAAGTTGCCATGATATCCGGCGACCATGTGCAGACAGCCCGGAGTGTCGGTGCGATGCTGGGCATTGATCAGATCCTGGCGGAAGTCCTTCCCGGAGATAAGGCGTCAGAAATCAAACGGCTGCAGTCGCAGGGGCAGGTGGTGGCCATGGTCGGGGACGGGATCAACGACGCCCCGGCCTTGGCGGCGGCGGATATCGGCATTGCCATCGGCGCAGGCACGGATGTGGCCATCGAAGCCAGCGACATCACGTTGATGAATAACGATCTGAGATCCGTCGCGGCGGCCATCCGGCTTTCCTTTGCAACCGTGAAAGTGATCCGGCAGAACCTGTTCTGGGCCTTTATCTATAATATCATCGGTATTCCCATCGCTGCAGGTGTTCTCTATCCCTTCGGCGGCATCCTGCTGAATCCTGAATTTGCCGCGGCGGCCATGGCCCTGAGTTCGGTCTCCGTGGTCAGCAATTCTTTGCGCCTGCGGCGAACCTGGAAAGCCTGATTTCCTCAACCTTCCTTATCAAATTTTGTCTTGTCGGCCCCGCAGATCGGGCAGACCCAGTCCTCCGGCAGGTCTGCGAACGGGGTTCCGGGCTTGATGTTCGCATCCGGGTCGCCCTGTTCGGGATCATAGGTATAGCCGCAGATCGAGCAAACGTATTTTGGCGCCTTTTCAGCCTTCGGTTTCGGTTCTTCTTTCGTGTACGTCGGCGCGTTTTTGGGCGACTTGCCCTTCTTGACATCCCGATAATAATCATAGGTCAGCGGCGGTTCATCGTTGAGGATTTGGCCGTCGATGACCCGGCCCGCAAAAATCGTGTGAGTGCCGCAGTCCAACTCCCCCGTCACCTCCGCTTCGATATAGGCAATCGCATGCTGAAGAACGACGGGCACCCCTGTACGCCCTGATTTGTAATCCACCCCTTCAAATTTGTTGATCGTTTTGCCGGAGCGAAAACCGAAAAGGCCGATGAACGTCATGGGGGTGTTCTGAGACAGGATGGAGATGGAAAATTTCCGGCTCGCCTGGATGTAGTTGTGCGTCAGGTTCTCTTTGCTGATGCTGACGGCGACCGTCGGCGGATTGGAGGTGACCTGAAACAGGGCGTTGGCGATCTGGCCGTTGATCTGGCCGTCCTTGAAGGAACTCACCACATAAAGGCCGTAACTCAGCTTGCGAAATGCTTCGATACCCATTTTGACTTCTCCTTTTACAGGTTCTTGCCCGTGAATTTGAGCATCTGCTTGAAGACCCCTTCCAGGATATCCTGGGCGATGAAATAACCGGGGTTCTGCCGGTAGAAATCGTCTGTAATGGTCCTGGCGGCGGCATCAAGGTCCCCACCATGTTTGCGATAGCAGTTCTCCAGTTCCGCCTTCCACCGGCGCCCTTCGGTCGCGGTCAGATTGATGAACCCGTCCGCCTCGTCTCCCGTGATATATCCATAGTGGTCTGCACAGTAATAGCTGACCGGCAGCGATTTCAATTTTTCCAGGCTTTCAAGATACTGGATCGTATTGGTGTTCATGGAAGGAAAACAAACGTCTGCAAAGGGAATGCCGCCGCCGTCGGATGGGAACAAGGCCTTCAGCGCCGGTTCGTAGGCCGTAATGGCGCAGTTGGTGTGGCCCGGGGTGTCGAAGATTTGCACGGCCATTCCGCCCAGGTCGATGAAGTCCCCCCCACCGATGACCGACCCCGTGATGTCATCGCGCCAGTCGAGGTCATAAGCCTTGAGGGCGTCTCCGGCGCCCGCCATTTCAGCGCTCATGCGGCTGTAGGCGTTCATGATCTCGATGGCCTTGGGCATGGCGAAGATTTTCCAGGCCGGCGCAGACGCCAGAATTTCGATGTCGGGCCAGGTCCGCTTGATGTAGGGTACGATTCCCGTATGGTCGAAGTGAGAGTGCAGGATCAGGAATTTTTTGATTTTCCCCGCATCGATCCCGAATGTTTGTATCTGGCTGAGCACATCGGGGAGAATAAAGGTGAGCCCCCCGTTGATGAGCATGGCGCCGTCGGCGCCCTCCAGGCAATAGACACCGGACTCCTCCCGGCCGAGATACCAGAAATGATCCGTGATTTTTCCCGCTTTGCGAACTCTCATGCCGCACACCCCCTTCAGGTTCATATGGTTTTTCCACCATATTTATAGTCAATATCCATTTTGATCGCAAGTACAAAAGAAGTTAGTCATGGAAAATGGCGGCCTTCCATGCTATGATTCCAAACTGTCCCGATACTGCCGGGGCTCCCATGATGCAAGCTCTCAGTAAGGAAAAAAAGGAGGAAAAATGAAATCTATCAGCAATCTGGACGCACTCTTCAGGCCGCGCAGCGTGGCCATGATCGGGGCTTCGGCCAGTCCGGGGAAGCTCGGCCATGACATTCTTTACAATCTGATCCACGCCGGGTTCAGCGGGCCCATTTATCCTGTCAACCCCAAGGCGGATCAGTTGTTGGGGCTGAAAGTGTATAAAGAAATTGCATCCCTTCCCGCGCCCCCCGACCTGGCTGTTGTTGTCATTCCCTCTCGCATGGTTTCGGGGGCCATTGAGGAATGCGGCAAGCTGGGGGTCCAGGCGGCCGTCGTCGTGACCGGCGGTTTTGCCGAAGCCGGGCCGGATGGAGAAAAGCTCCAGAAAGAGCTGGCGGACATCGCCGGCCGCTATGGTATTCGCGTCGTCGGTCCCAATTGCCAGGGGGTCAACAGCCCGCACCATCACCTCTGCGCTTCGTGGCCCCTGATTACCGCCAGGGGCAAGATTGCCTTTGTTTCCCAAAGCGGCACCGTCGGGGCGGCGCTGATCGACTGGGCCAGCCAGGATCAGATCGGTTTCAGCGTGTTTGTCAGCCTGGGTAATCGGGCGGACGTCGATGAGGCGGACTGCATCCGGTATTTCAATGACGATCCGGACACCAAAGTGATCGCCATTTACATGGAAGGGGTCAAGCGGCCTGCCCATTTTCTGGAAGCCCTTGACCGGGCCGTGAAGCCCGTCGTGATTCTGAAGGCCGGGCGAACGGCGCGTGGGCGGGTTGCGGCGGAAAGCCACACAAAATCCCTGGCAGGCGATGACGCCATCTATGAAGCCATTTTCAATAAATACAAGGTTCACCGGGCCGACAATCTCGAGGAACTCTATGATTTTGCCAAGGCCCTGGCGTATATGGAAAAGCCTTCCGGAAAGCGCCTGCTCAATATTTCCAGTTCCGGTGGCGCGGCTATCTTGGCCATTGACGAGGCGGAAAAACTGGGATTCGAAAACCCGGCGCCGTCAAAAGCGCTGCAACAGCGGTTGCGGGCCTTTCTGCCGGCCCACTGCGGCGTCAGCAATCCGATTGATCTCACGGGTGACGCCATCTCGGATCCTGGCCTTTACGCCAGAGTCATTGCCGCCGCCAAGTCGGACTATGACACCAGCGTGGTGATCTTCGGCGATCCCATTTACGGCGCGTCCGACATTGTCACCGGCAAGGGGGAACTGATCATCTACTGCGGCGGCGCCGACGTGGAGCGCGAAGAAACCATCCTGTTGCATCGCAAGGGGATTCCCGTCTATCCGACGCCGGAGCGCGGCATCCGGGCCCTCTATCAGCTTGTCCGATTCGATGAAGCCCGGCCTGCGAAAAAAGCACCTCATGCGGTTGCACCGGAAACGGCTCTGAACCTTATGCCGGCTCAAAAGGCC
Source organism: uncultured Syntrophaceae bacterium (assembly GCA_964467445.1). Taxonomy (GTDB): domain Bacteria; phylum Desulfobacterota; class Syntrophia; order Syntrophales; family Fen-1087; genus JAPLJM01. The sequence goes on along the minus strand of CAYXQK010000024.1, from coordinate 8,652 downwards.
GCCGCCTTGCTGAAGAAATACGGGGTTTCCGCTGTGGTCACAAAACTGGCGCCGTCTTCGAAGGATGCGGTTGCACTGGCAAAAAAAAATAAAAAACCGGTGGTCCTCAAGATTGCCTCCCCGGATGTGGCTCATAAAACCGATGTCGGCGGGGTCCGGCTCAATCTGGCGAAATCGTCGGAGGTCAAAAGCGCGTTTGAGGACATCGTGAAGAACGTCCGGAAGAAAGCGCCGGGCGCGCGGATTGAGGGCGTTACGGTATCACCTATGGCCGCTCCGGGCGGGCTGGAGGTCATTCTGGGCGTCATCAGGGACCCCCAGTACGGACATGCCCTGATGTTCGGTATGGGCGGGATCTTCACGGAGATTTACAGAGATGTACAGTTCTGTCTGCTGCCGGGTACGGTTAATGAGTTCCGCAGGATGATCAGAAACATCAAGGGTTATCCGCTGCTTGCAGGCGTTCGCGGTCAGGAGCCCAAGGACGAGAAGGCCCTGATCGGGATCATGAAAGCCTTGTCAACACTGGTCAAGGATCACCCGGAGATCGATCAGATCGATCTGAACCCGATTCTGGTTTATGAGCAGGGATTATCGGTGGTGGACTATCGAATTTACACCCAGGAGCGAAGATAAACGGGCGTTCAGAGTTGAGATAGCGGTATAAGATTCGAAACCTTTGAAAAATGGCTTCGCCGCGGCTCAAAATCTTTTTTCGCTTGAAATATGATAATGCTTAAATATGTTTGAAATCAATGAATTAGTCTAATTACTGGAAATGCAAAAAATCTTTGATTCGCCGCTTACGAACCATTTTTCACCGTTTATGCAAAGCTCTCGATTCAATGTCCCGGCTGCTGGGCCAGCTTTTTCAGTTCTCCCGCGAATATATCGTACAGCTTCTGGCTGAACAGCACAAAGCGGATAAGATCCAAATCTCTGTATTTCCTGAGGTATTCCATGGCGGTCGTCAGGGCAATGCGGGCTGCCTCCTCGAGCGGATAGGCGTAAACGCCCGTGCTGATGGCGGGAAAGGCAAGGCTTTTCAATCCTCTGGCTGACGCCAGTCTCAGGCTTTCCAGGTAGGCGCTTTTCAGCAGGGCCGCTTCTCCGCTACCGCCGCCCTGGTAAACAGGGCCGACTGTATGGATGACGTATCTGGCCTTGAGACTGCCGCCGGCGGTGATGACGGCCTGACCGGTCGGACAACCGCCGATTTTTCGACATTCCGCCATAATGGAAGGTCCTCCGGCTGCGTGAATGGCGCCGTCGACGCCGGCTCCCCCCGCCAGCTTTGTATTGGCGGCATTCACGATTGCGTCCGTTTCCTGCAGTGTAATATCACCCTGAACGATGGATAGCGTGGATTTTTCTATTTTAATCTCCATGTTATGGCTCCTTGGCCTATCTGTCCTTCCGTATAATGAAATGCTGAATATCTGTAAAGGAAAACTTTGTAACCCCGATCATGAAGCCTTTTCGCTTGAGAATGGGGCTCTTACATGCTATAGTGGGGCTGGTTTTCGAATCCTGTCGGGTTGGTTTCCGTCAACCGGGGCAATGTTTTTTTTGATCAGTCCGGAAAAATGGGGTTGAATACGAATAAAAGCCCTGAAGACTTTCTTCAGGAAGAGTTTCTCCAGGAAAGAGCCGCCGTTCTGGGTCGTTCGGGGGATAGTGTTTCCAGGGCACTTGAAAAATTGCGGGGCATTGAAAACAGTCTGGAGGAACGCCTGAGCCGGCTTAAGGAGATTGAGCGGTTAATCTCGCAAAACGGCAAAAGTGTTTTCAGTTTAAAGGGATTACGCCGTCAGATGATGCTTGAGATCAACAAGGAGATCAGTAAATATAACGGAGCGCGTGAATATGCCCTGATGCGGCATTATTACCTGATTGTCACCCGGGAAGCGATGGGAATAAGGCGGCACCACTGGGTGGAACAATACTACCGCATACCGCCGCGGAGAAAACATCTGCAGGACGGCAGATGAACAGATATGCCAAACAGCGGATGAGGATGGTGGAGACCCAGATCCGCTTACGGGGGGTCAAGGATGTCCGGCTCTTGAAGGTGATGGAAACGATTCCCCGCCATCTGTTTGTGGAAGAGGCCATGATGGATCAGGCCTATAACGACAATCCCCTCCCCATTGGTGAGAAACAGACCATTTCGCAACCCTACATCGTGGCGCTGATGACGGAGGCGCTGGCATTGACGGGAAAAGAAAAGGTGCTTGAGATCGGGACCGGTTCCGGCTATCAGACCGCCATTCTGGCACAGCTTGCCGACCGGGTTTGTACGATTGAGCGGGTTGCATCATTGGCCGGCAGGGCAAGAAAAATGCTCGATGACCTGAATGCCTTTAACGTGGCGATCCGGGTCGGAGACGGGACGTATGGCTGGAAGGAAGAAGCGCCTTTTGACGCCATCCTGGTGACAGCCGGCGCCCCGAGGGTTCCCTCCATCCTGGTAGAGCAGCTCAACGTGGGAGGCAGGCTGGTCATTCCTGTAGGAAGCCGCTCAACGCAGGTCCTCCTGAAGGTGACACGCCTTTCCGAGAGCATCCATGACGTGAAAAAGGAAGATCTGGGCGGATGCCGGTTTGTCGATCTCATCGGTGAGCACGGTTGGGAACAGTGAACACACATCCCCGGAGCCTTATCCGGAAATGGATTGTTCTGCTGATCGTTGGCTTTCTGTTTCCCGCCTGTTCGGGACAGCCCATAAAATCCATTAAAACATTTCAGGCCAAGGGTATTTATCACCGCGTTAAAAGCGGCGAAACCCTTTACCTTATCGCACGGGCTTACAATGTGGATGTACAGGAACTGGCGGAAGCAAATAACATCGAAGATCCAAATCGTATTGAAGCCGACAGCGTTATCTTTGTTCCCGATGCCAGGCAGGTCATCGATGACATCATGGCGTCAATGAAAAAGAGTGATCCGCTCCCGCTAAAACCACCCGTCCCGGGAGTCGTCGCGCGGCCCGAAGCGCAAACTTTATCCGGGATATCAACCATTCGCATCAAACCGGGGAGAGTGGCGGAGCGCCTGCCTGACGCGCTCCGGGAGGAGAAAAAGGATGCGGCCGGGCCTGTAAAAGAGATGCCTGCCCGGCTTGCAGGGCAGGTCTCAGAACCTGCTGACAAACCGGCTGTTGCACGCGAGCAGTCGGTGCCACCGCCGTCCATCCAGTTTGACCGGAAGCGGTTTATCTGGCCCGTGAAAGGCAGGGTGGTTTCGCGGTTCGGCATCCAGCCGAATGGCATGTACTATAACGGGATCACCATTGCAGCCGGGGAAGGCATGCCGGTGGTCGCTGCCGCCAGTGGAACCGTGATTTTTTCAGGCGCCATGAAGGATTATGGAGAGACGATCATCATCAAGCATGAAGATCAGTATGCCACCGTTTATACCCACCTGGGACAGCGGGTGGCCAAACTCGAAAATCGTGTCAAGCAGGCTGACCTGATCGGTCGTCTGGGAAAAAATGAGGGAAGGGGGGGGGAGCCCCGCTTGTCCTTTGAGGTCCGCCATCAAAACAAGGCGCGCAACCCCATGTTTTTCTTGCCGTGAAGACAGGGTGAGTGGTCAACAATCAGGAGTTTATGACAATGACATTTTCTTTTGAACAAGGGCCCATCAGACCGCCCAGTGAACATAAAAGTCTGCTGATCCGCCTGACCAGGAATTGTCCATGGAACAAATGCGCCTTTTGTCACTCCTATCGCGATACGAAATTCTCATTGAGATCCGTGGAAGAAGTCAAACAGGATATCGAGGCGGCAAGTCAGATTGCTGAAGCCATCAGGGCCCTGTCCTGGAAACTTGGCGAAGGAGGGGGTGTGAACGAGAGGGTTGCCAACTCCCTCTGGCAGCAGAACGATTGCTACGATGACAGTTTCCGTTCCATTGCCGCATGGCTATATTATGGCGGCGAATCCGTTTTTCTGCAGGATGCCGATTCACTCATCCTGAAGACGAAAGATCTGGTGGAGATCCTTTCCTGTCTCAGAGAGACCTTTCCCTCCGTCAAGCGGATTACCTCTTACTGCCGTTCAAAGACCGCGGCCAGAAAGTCCGTTGAGGAATTCCGGCTGCTCCGGGATGCCGGCCTGTCTCGAATTCACATCGGGATGGAAAGCGGCTATGATCCCATCTTGAAGTTTATCCGGAAAGGGGCCACGGCGGCGGAACATATCGAAGGGGGCAGGAGAATTGTGGAAGCGGGGATTTCCCTGTCGGAATATGTGATTCCGGGTTTGGGCGGGACGAAGTGGTCCGGGGAACATGCCCGGGAGACAGCCCGGGTTATCAATCAGATCAATCCGCAGTTCGTCCGGCTCCGGTCGCTGCATGTCGCGCGTGACACCGATCTTCATGAATTGATGCGTCAAGGAGAGTTCACCCCGCTGGACGATGAAGCGGTGGTCCGCGAAATTCGCATGTTTATTGAAAACCTGGAGGGAATTGCAACCACCCTGGTCAGTGACCATATACTGAATCTTCTGGAGGAACTCGAAGGAAAACTGCCGGCGGACAAGGAAAAGATGCTGTCCCTGATCGACCGGTACTTTGCGCTGCCGTCACAGGACCGGATCATCTTCAGGCTTGGCCGGCGAAAGGGTCTTTACCGAAGCCTGGATGATCTTGACGACCGTCAGACCTACCGAAGCTTACAGCAGATTGTTGACGGATATCTGTCCGGGGAGCCCGGGCAACTGGATAAAGACCTGAGAAGATTGATGCATTCGTATATTTAATAAATATTGACGAATGATACAAATTCTGGTAATAAAACCAGTTCAAATTTATAATGGCAGGTGGTGTATACTATGTTTAAGGTAGGGGATATGGCTGTTTATCCCGCCCAGGGCGTCGGCGTGATCGAGGCCATCGAAAACAGAGAAGTGATGGGGAATAAACAACTGTTCTATATCATGAAAATTATGGGCAATGGGATGAAGATCATGATTCCCATGAACGGGGCAGACGCTGTCGGGCTCAGGGAAGTGATTGCCCGGGAGGAGATACCAAAAATCTACGAGATCCTCAGAAATAAGGATGTGACCATCGATAAGCAGACCTGGAATAAGCGTTACCGGGAATACCTTGAAAAAATCAAGACAGGATCGGTCTTTGAGATCGCCCGCGTCTTGCGGGATTTGTTTATTTTAAAAAGCGACAAGAACCTGTCCTTTGGTGAGCGGAAAATGATGGATACGGCGAAAAGCCTGCTCATCAAGGAAATATCGGTGGCAAGCAATGCCGAAGAAACCAAGATTGAGCAGGACCTGAGAACCATTTTCCCTGTTCAATAAATCATATTAGAATTTAACAGGAAAGGAGGTGAGTTTCATTGATTGTAAAAATTCTTTTGGTGTTGGCCTGTTCTTTGAGCGGACTCTTTATTGCCCATAGTTACTTTGGCTTCCCGATCGCGTTAATCGGCTTTTTCATAGGATTTATAATTGCTTTATTTGTGATACAAATTGAAGAATCGATCCGGAAAGTATCCTTACGAGTCATCTTTGGCGGGGTTGTCGGCATGATCGTCGGTCTGCTGATCGCCGTGATGCTGGCCTATGGCCTGAATTTCGTCAATCTTGAAAAACAACAGGTTGTGACGGGGATTTATGCGTTGTTGACCGGCATCATGGCCTACCTGGGTCTCTTGATCGGTTCAAAGAAAATTGAGGAATTCAGTTTTTTTGGCTTTGGACAAAGCAAGGACGCCGGTGATCACCGGGTTCTTGATACCAGCGTCATCATCGATGGCCGAATCGCCGATATTTCCGAGACCGGTTTTTTACAGGGTAATTTGATTGTCCCCCGCTTTGTTCTGGATGAGTTACAGCACATTGCCGACTCCCCCGATTCCATGAAACGCTCACGCGGACGGCGGGGGCTTGATGTCCTGAACCGGATGCAGCGAGGCGCCGGGATCAATATCGAGATTATGGACCAGGATTTCCCGAAATTAAAAGGGGTGGACGCAAAACTGGTCGCCCTGGCAAAAAAGTTGAACGCCAAGATCGTTACCAACGACTTCAATCTCAACAAAGTTGCGGAACTGCAGGGCATCAAAATTCTCAACGTCAACGAGTTGGCCAATGCCCTCAAACCGGTCGTTCTTCCCGGTGAGACCATGGCCGTCAAGATTATCAAGGAAGGCAAGGAACCGGGGCAGGGCGTTGCCTATCTCGATGACGGGACCATGATCATTGTGGATCACGCGCAAAAGCATCAGGGTGCCAATGTTGAGGTTCTGGTCACCAGCGTTCTCCAGACAACGGCCGGCCGGATGATATTTTCAGAACTCAAGGGCGTTGTACCCGAAAAGAAAGCCATCGGGCTGGCGACCTGATCGTTACCTGAAGGAGCCCGGGAAATGAACCCCCCGGGCTTTTCTTTTAACAGCGTTGTAAAACACATCCTGTGCCCGCATGCGACACACTCGCCGGAGGGGGGTGCGCCTCGACATGAAGACAGTCGCGATTATCCCCGCCGGCGGTTCCGGCAAAAGAATGCAGCGACGTCTGTCCAAGCAGTATCTTTCTGTCGGCGGCAAGCCGATCCTGGTCCATACCCTTGGTGTTTTCCAGCGGTCACCGGATATCGATGAGATTGTCCTGGTGGTTCTTGAGGAAGATATTCAGAGGGTCCGGCAAAAGATCGTTCAACCCCTGGGAATTACCAAAGTCCGTCATGTGCTGGCGGGGGGCGTGCAAAGACAGGATTCAGTGCGAAACGGATTGGCCGTCATCGGCGACGATGTCGGGATCGTTTTGATTCACGATGCAGTCAGGCCGTTTGTTTCCGGGGACCTGATCCGCAGGGCCGTTCAGGAAGCCGAAAAGTCCGGTGCCGTTACCGTGGGGATGCCGGTGAAGGATACCATTAAAAGGGTTGATCAGGATGGAGGGGTCCTCGAGACCCTGGACCGGCAGGTTTTATGGATGACACAGACGCCGCAGGCATTCAAACGCTCCATAATTCAGGAAGCCTACCGGAAGGCGGATGAAGATCAGTTTTATGGAACTGATGACGCCTCCCTGGTTGAACGAATGGGATTCCGGGTTAAAATGATTGCCGCCTCCTACGAGAACATCAAGATTACCACGCCGGAAGACCTTCTCATGGCGGAATTTCTGATAAAAAAAATAAAAAGGGGAGGGATCGGGTGAGAATCGGGTTCGGATATGACAGCCACCGCCTGGCAGAGGGGCGGCAACTGGTGCTCGGAGGGGTGGAAATTCCGCACGACAGAGGTCTGTCAGGGCATTCGGACGCCGACGTCCTGATCCACGCCATTTGTGACGCCATCTTGGGCGCCCTGGCTGCCGGTGACATCGGCCGCCACTTTCCCGACACAGATCCTGCCTACAAAGATATATCCAGCCTGAAGCTGCTTGAGCGCGTCCGGATTTTAGGTGAGCAGAGGGGATACGGTGTCCATAATATTGATTCCACGGTCGTTCTGGAGAAACCTAAAATATCTGAATACATCCATGGTATGTCGGTGAAACTGGCCGGGATATTAAAAGTTCCGACGGAAAATGTCAACATCAAGGCCAAAACGAATGAAGGGATGGGCTTTGCCGGGCGTCAGGAAGGGGTCGCCGCCTATGCGGTTGTGACGATCATCAAAAAGGGGGATGAATGACCGCCGAAAAACCACGGGTCCGGTTCGCTCCCTCACCGACAGGTGATCTTCATGTGGGCAATGCCAGAACAGCCCTGTTCAATTGGATGTTCGCCAGGCATCACGGCGGCGAATTCATTCTCCGGATTGAAGATACGGATCCCGTCCGGGCTTCAAAGAATTTTGAGCTCAGGATTCTGGAGGACCTTGCGTGGCTTGTCATCGACTGGGATGAAGGTCCCGGCAGGGGCGGCGGAAAAGGTCCCTATCATCAAAGCGAACGACTTGATCTATATGATCATTATCTGACAAAGCTGCTTCGGGCCGGATGTGTCTATCCCTGTTACTGCACCGAAGAAGAACTGGAAGCAGAACGGGCGGATCTGGTCTTCAGAAAAATGATGCCCCGCTACATGGGGAAGTGCCGAAACCTGAGTGATGCAGACCGAAGAATCCTGGCGGACCAGGGAAGACAGCCCTCTTACCGGTTCCGGGTCGCAACGGGGTGGATCGAATTCAAGGATCTGATCCGGGGCGCCATGAAATTCGACGCCGCCGCAATTGGAGATTTCATCATTGTCCGTTCGAACGGGATCCCGGCTTACAATTTTGCCTGTGTCGTCGATGACCATCTGATGAGCGTCTCCCACGTGATCCGCGGGGAGGATCATCTTTCCAATACGGCCCTCCAGTTGCTGATCTATCAGTCTCTCGATTTCAAACCGCCCATCTTTGCCCATCACTCCCTGATTCTGGGAAAAGACCGGTCAAAGCTCGGCAAGCGGCACGGATCCGTCGCAGTCCGGGAATTCCGGGAAAGGGGCATCCTGCCGGAGGTTCTGCTGAATTATCTGTCGCTGCTGGGCAGTTCCCTTGGTGGTGGTCGGGAAGTCTGTTCTCTGGAAGACATGATTTCTTCCTTTTCGCTGGATCGTGCCGGAAAGAGTGGGGCCATCTTCGATGAGGACAAGCTGAAATGGCTCAACGGGATCTACATTCGCCAA